>JAFGOZ010000151.1 GCA_016926235.1 Bacteroidales bacterium
ACAAGTGTCTTATTTCGGTACGTTAAGTGTACGAATGTGGACGATTAATGCAAATAAAATAAACCTTAGCATTATGATATAAGCAAAAAAGATATACATTGACAAAAAAGAATTGGGGCTTGGACTTTTCTTATACACTCAAGGACTTGACTCGTTGATTAACAAAGCATTCCATTCTAACTAAGCTAAGCAGCAAGAGTAAATCGATCATAATATTATCATTTCTATTCAAACTATTTTAAGGTACTTTTTTTATACAAATCCATATAAATGCTTAGTTTCTTAAAAAACAATTATTTTTACAGTTCATAAATTAATGTCTTTTGGCTAAAAATACAAATTAATTAAGTTCCAAAGCTCACCCCAAATTCCCCTAAAGGGGTTGACCTGCCTGAATAATTCCTTTAAGGAAATTATAAGTATTCTTAGGCAAATTGCTTAACAAAACAACATTGTTTCATAAATAACAATTATATGATAAAAGGAGCCTTGGCGAATCTGACGCCTTTCACCAAATTACTTCTCATTTTTTTAATGATAATGGGCTCATCAATTTTTGTTACCATGTTGTTTATGTTCGCGGCCATCCCCTTTACCGGTATTGAAGAGTTCAAGGCCTTAATAACAGGCGCCATTCCTATATCATATCTCAAGTACCTTCAGGTAGTTCAAGCTTTTTCGGTTTTTATATTTCCCTCACTCATACTTGCCTGGTTATTGTCTGAACGACCATGGATATGGTTGGGGTTCACCAAGATAAAATGGATTTTAGTACTAACCTCTGTAACACTTTTTATTGTATGCCAACCATTGGTGACTTTTCTTGCAAATATCAATTCCCACCTACTTCTCCCTGAATTTCTGAAACCTGTTGAAGATTGGATGCGCAGTTCTGAGGACTCGGCTAGTGAGTTGGTTTATCAATTTCTTGATACCCGTAATCCTTTTGCTATACTTTTAAATCTTATTATGATTGTTTTACTGCCGGCAATTGGCGAGGAGATGCTTTTCAGGGGCACCATTCAACCGGTTATTGGTCAATGGACAAAGAGTATTCATTGGGCAGTGTGGATTACAGCTTTCTTGTTTAGCGCCATGCACATGCAGTTTTTCACCTTTCTACCAAGGTTTCTGTTAGGTGTTTTACTTGGATACTTATTAGTATATGGGAAAAGCATCTGGTATCCCATTGCAGGACATTTTATGAATAATTTTTTATCATTAATTATTTTCTATTATTTAAAAGCCACGAAACCAGATGTAAACCCGATGGATTCTGACACAAACAATTACAACATCTGGATGGTAATGCTGAGCTTTGTATTGGTAACAGCTCTGGTTGTATTCATCCGAAAAAAAACCAAATCCCACTCGCAAAAAAAATTGTTTGATAATTATGACGTCTGAAGCTTTTCGCTAGGCCGATACACATACACTAATCCGTATTCGCTTCCTTTTTCTCTTTTTAATTCACCGGGAAGCGCATCAAATCGCTTCTCAACATCATTCCAGACGTCTAAAATAATCTTGTCACACTGAGATCTGTATTCGTTAACTTTTTCAAGAAGCTTTTGAGAGGTATTTACAAGATCTTTATGCGTATTATATAGTTCAAAAAACTTCTCGTATTTAACGCGAACCATGGCTAGTGAAGGATTATATATACGTGTTGCACCCGTTGCTATGCGGTCCTCTTCACCTTTTAAGAGTTTCTCGCCCCAAAAAATCAATTGTTGTTCAGTTCCAATTTCCGGAACTGCTTTATCATCTTCACTTATGCCATAAAATGTCCTGACAACAGGTTTTAATTCACCACGTAAAATACAAAGGTTTACAACCTGAAAAAAATGCGACACATACAGTCGGGCAGATCGGAAAAAATCGCCCAATTGTTGTCCAATTTTTGATTGGCGTTCACGATTGTAATTGTATTGTTGGATAGCCTGCTCAAAATGAGGGAAAAAAGATTGTAGTTCCAAAAAATGCCTTTGCGAAAAAGCCATAGATGCAGGGCTTGATAAGGAACCCTTTTTTAAAGCAGCTTTCATAGCCCGTATACGGGCCTGATCGGTATTTGGTAATCGGCGGTACGGCATGATCCTGATTTTTAGGCTGATGAATATAATAAATTTAATTAATAATTACAAGTAACAACAGAACAAAAAAGCGCCCCATAATTTATAGATATCTGTTTTCATGGCTGTTACCTTTCTCTGGGTTGTCTATATTTCAAAAATAAACAACTAATAATTCGACTTTTTTGAGATAAACATTCCTTGGTTCTTCTATCGCTATGTCTCAACCATGGTGATTCAAATCACTAATGATTCAACTGTTGATAATGGAAATTTAGTAGTTAACCTGTTTATTTTCACAAATAAAAAAGGATGAAACTAACGATCGCAGGTAAATAAAACCCTATAGAATAATTCCTCGCCATTTATTATTAATACGCTAAAACTTTATATATTTGTTTTGGCTATGGAGTTAGCCCGGAACCGCCCTTAAAAGCTGATAACTCCTACATAATACTTTAACCA
>JAFGOZ010000152.1 GCA_016926235.1 Bacteroidales bacterium
ACAAGCGGTATAGCCCATAAGGGTTTTAGAGGGTTGCAAGCATTTCTGCCCCGCAACAGTTTCAGTAACGGTGGACAGGAACTCAGCCCGCACTCCCTTTCAGGCCATACCGCCGGCCGTTAGGCAACATGGGTTGGAAGGCTTTTTTGGATACGGCAATAGTATTTTGTATCTTTGAATAAAGAATTAATAAATGAATAAAAAGTTCAATATATATTTGGATACATCAGTACCAAACTTTCTTTTTGCGGATGATTCCCCAGAAAAAAGAGACATAACTATTGATTTTTTTGAAAACTTTGTAAGATTAGGTTTATATAATTCTTACATTTCTCCTGTAGTTATTGCTGAGATTGAAAATACTAGTGACTCAAAAAAGCGGACTGATTTATTAAATATCATTGAGAAATATCCTATAGAATTACTTGAATATACTGATAATGAAGCTATCGAGATTCAAGAATTAGCTGAGAAATATATTGAACATGAGATAATACCAGAAAAGAAATTTGCCGATGCTTTGCATATTGCTATATCTGTAATAAAACGTATGGATTATTTAGTTAGCTGGAATTATAAACATTTGGCAAATGTAAATAGGGAACATCGGGTAAAAATTCTCAATTGGGAATTAGGATACCGTGTAGATTTAAGGATTATTACACCATTAGAATTAGTAGATTATGGAAACGAGAATATCAAAAGCGCAGATTGAAGTTTGGGATTGGAAAGATTCTTTATATGAGGAATTACTTACTGTTCCAAAAACTGAGAGATTACTTTACATTAAAGAAAAGGTAAAGGAAACGGTAAACAGATTGAAAAAGAAAAAAACCCACGTTGCCTAACAACGGGTATAAAACATAGCGGCTGCAGGGGTTTACGACCGTTCCATCACGCAATAAATCTTGTAACAGTTGATACTGATGCAGCTCCGAAATCCGCTCCGTTTCATACCCGCGACCGTTGTGTGCCATACTGGATTACATAAAGTAAATTAAATTAAATGAAGCAGATATCATTTATAATAACACTTATGATTTTTTTTGTTTATAATACTTTTAGCCGAAATGACTCATTACAATATTTGTTTTTTGATTATAATATTTCACAAAGACAAATTGATGAACATATGATAAGTGCTGAATATAAGTTATTTCAATACCATTCGATTATTTTTTCAGTTGGTAAAGTATTTGCACATGGAGAAAATGATGATAAATATATAAAATTGTCACCAAATCAAGATACTTGGCCATTCAGAGCATATAATGGTATGGATTATAAAATTGGTTATCGATTTAATTACTGTCCATTTAATCCAATAAACTTATTTTTTACCTCTCAAATAGTTATAAAAAATTCATTAGACATATATATTGGCCCACAATTTATTTATAAAAATCTGTATTATCAGAATGAACATTTTATAAATGATCATGGAGACGGCGGAGGAGCTGATCACTTTGTGCGCTCTGAAAATGCCCAAATAAAAGGGATTAATGTGGTATTAGGATTTCGTATTAATGCAGAATTATTATATGGTATAATAATTTATTGTAATTGTTATACGGGATTAGAGTATCGAAATAAACATAGAGATTATACTACATATAGCTCTTATAATACATTGGTTCCTTCAGATATAGAGTATAATCCAATTCCTTTAGGTAATTATAAATTAAATCAAAAATATTGTGTTCCAATAGTTGGAATAAAGTTAGGTTTTGGATTGAAAAAAAATGTACGGCACACAACAGCGGGTATAAAACATAGCGGTTTCAGGGGTTTGCGAGCTAACCAGCTCGCAACAAATTTCGTAACGGTGGATACTGATGCAGCTCCGAACTCCGCTCCGTTTCATACCCGCGGCCGTTGGCGGTAATGCCAACAGACAAGGAAGGGACTAAATCCTCACAATATGAAAAAATACATTTTAATATCAACTATCGTGATTTGCACTTTCGTAACATATCAAAGTGCAGGACAAACGAGAAAAGAAATTGGGAATCTTATCATTGAAAATATCCCAGACATTCCAGATGAATTAAGGGAGAGATTAAACCAATATCAAAATACACGTGGAGCATCATCATCAAGCTGGAGTCCAAACGGTAACGCTATGCTTATGAATACACGTTTTGCAGAAACATCACAAATACATATTATTACTACACCAGGGGGCGCAAGAGAGCAACTGACATTTTTTAAAGAGCCAGTTGGTGGAGGAAATTTCTGTCCTAATCCCACTTACAATGGTTTCATGTTTACAAAAGACATTGGCGGGAATGAGTTTAGGCAACTTCATTGGTTTGATTTATCCACTGGAAAATATGAAATGATTTCAGATGGAGGAAAGACACAAAATTCTAATGTAATTTGGTCAGAAGACGGAACTCAGTTCATATATACAAGTACACGAAGAAATAGGAAAGATTATGATTTGTTTCTTGGTAATATGAAGGACATAAAAAATGTCAAGCCAATACTTGAACATGAAGGTTTATGGTACGCAGTTGATTGGAGTAAAGATTCAAAAAAAGTGATTGTCGGAAATTATATATCGGCCAACAAATCATTCTTGTACATTCTTGATTTGGCAACTGACAACTTAGAGCAAATCAATGCAACTGCTAAAGATGACGTAGCATATGGAAGCAGTGCGTTCTCATCAGATGGAAATGTAATTTATTATGTGTCAAATGAAGGTGGAGAATTTATGACTTTGAAATACTATGATATTGCAACTAAAAAATCAACAACAATTACCACTGAAATATCTTGGGATATAGATGGATTTATTATTAATAAGTCGCGTAATACAATTATATTTACTGTAAATGAAAATGGAATTTACAAATTGTTTAAATTAGAAACAGCAACGAATAAATACATTCTTTTGAGTGGACTGCCATCTGCTATTTTGTATCCTGTAGCATTTCATCCCAATGGAACTACGTTTAGTTTTATAATGAATTCAACTAAATCTCCTAGCGATATATATACTTACGATCTGCTAAACGATGAGCCTACACAATGGACCTACAGTGAAGTGGGTGGATTGGATAATAGTAAATTTGTAACACCTACTTTGATTGAGTATGAAACATTTGACACAGTAAATGGAAATCCCAGAAAGATTCCGGCATTTTATTACAAACCAGAAAATGCCAAAGGGAAAATTCCTGTAGTTATAGAAATACACGGTGGTCCAGAAGGACAATCAATTCCCTATTTTAGCTCTTTCAGAAGTTTCTTAACTAATGAACTTAGCATTGCAGTAATTGAGCCAAATGTACGTGGTTCATCAGGCTACGGAAAATCTTATTTAAAATTGGATAATGGATATAAACGAGAAGAATCTGTACAAGACATTGGTAAACTTATTGATTGGATTGCAAATCAACCTGACCTTGACGCATCAAGAATTGCTGTAACAGGCGGTTCTTATGGTGGATATATGGTATTGGCTTCATTGACAAACTATAATGACAAGATTCGTTGTGGTGTTGACGTAGTTGGTATAAGTAATTTTATAACATTCCTTCAAAACACAGAAGACTATCGTAAAGATTTAAGAAGAGTAGAATACGGAGATGAACGAGATCCAAAAATGAAAGAATTTTTAACAAAGATTTCTCCAGCAAACAACCTGAATAAGATTACCAAACCTTTATTAATTGTTCAAGGACAAAATGATCCAAGAGTTCCAGCATCAGAATCAGAACAGATAAAAACTAAAATGCAGGAGAAAGGAAACAAAATTTGGTATATACTTGCCAAAGATGAAGGGCATGGTTTTAGCAAAAAAGAAAACTGGACATTTCAACAACTGGCAACAATCTTATTTTTACAAAAATACTTACTGAACTAAATGGCACTACCGCCAACCGCGGGTATAGTTCATTGCCGCTGATGTGGTTTGCGTATTTTTAGTACATTTACTTAAACTAATTCTAACTTGACAGTGCAACGCTTCGGCTCGGCAACAAACCATACCCGCAACCGTTATGTGCAAATTTAAAAACGCAGCAAGATATAAATAAATAGAGTTTTAACTAAAAAATAAAAATGGTAAGATGACTAAAATTGGAATAATAATTTGTGGACGCTATATAAATTG
>JAFGOZ010000153.1 GCA_016926235.1 Bacteroidales bacterium
TGACACCAGTTTCAATTACAGGTACTATTAGCACAGATGGTACCTCAATAATTATCACACCTGATTTGCCGTTAATTGAAAACAGTGATTATGAAATAGAGGTATATCGTCTCGAAGATATGTTTGGTAATGTTCAGGTATCACGGACAATTCGTACTTTCCAAACTGATAAGCTAAATATGTGGTCTGGTAATGGACTTGTAAATGATTGGATTGATTCAAATAACTGGCTTGATGGAAATTTAGTTGTTGGAAAAAGTGTAATTATTCCGGTCAATGCATCAGCATTTCCAATTATTGATGATGAATCGGTTGATGTGAATAATCTGATTGTTGAGGCAGGAGCAGTTGTGAATCTTACGGGTAGTGGTATATTAAACATTAACGGGATATTTAATTTGCAATCATCATCAACTGTTAATGCATCCTTTATAAAAACTGGGGGGACCTTAAATGTTGAAGATGCAAATGTTCAGATTGATCAGGTGGTAAGTGATCCCAGTGTTACTTATTTCTTTTCATCACCGGTTTCAGGAGCTACACCTAATTCTATTGGGACAACCCAAGTTGTTTATCAGTTTAACAATTCTACAGGTTTGTATTCTGTTGTAAATGGTTCATCGCCGTTTACATTTGGGAGAGGATATGCTACCCGTAGTACTCAGCCCTTGGTTTTTAGCGGAACGGTTAATCAGGGTAACTTGAGCTATCCTGTTTATCGAAGTACTGCCGGTTTTGGATGGAATTTGGTTGGTAATCCATATCCCGCCTCAATTGATTGGACACTTTTTAAAGATAATAATATAAATTTGGAGGATGCCTTTTGGGTATGGAATCAGGATGGAGGTAACTATGGAGTCTATAATTCAGGTATTGTTACAAATGGTTTAACAGGTCCGGTTATCCCATCCAATCAGGCATTTCTAGTTAAGGTATTGTTGGAGCAGACCGAAGGAAGCGTAGCATTTAATACCGAATCTTTGGTTCAGAATACTCATTCATATTTAAAATCAGCTAGTACCATTACACCTCATATAAAAT
Source organism: Bacteroidales bacterium (assembly GCA_016926235.1). The sequence goes on from JAFGOZ010000153.1 coordinate 1,042, forward strand.
TAGCTGGAGTAAACGGAGCATTCAGAGACGAAGTTGCCTTTGCTGTTACTTCAAGTGCCAGCCATGGAATTGATCGTTTGGATACTGAAAAGTATTTCTCAATTACAAGTGGTTTATTCCAATTGTTCTCTAAGGTAGGAAGCATGTCAACGGTTATATCAAGTTATCCTTCAGAAGATTTAATAGAGATCCCTTTGGGGTTTAAAGCTAATGTGGCAGGTTCCTTTGCAATTGAAATGACAAATAATGATCTTCCTGATTATAAAGTTCTTTTAGTTGATGTTTTGGAAGATGCTCGTATTGATTTTACCGATGGAGGACGTTATGATTTTTGTGTAACAAAAGCAGGAGTCGATACTACAAGGTTTAAAGTTGAACTTATTAAACAATCGGCTACATTAACCAATGATATTGAATACGAACAAGTTGATATTTACGTTAATGATGGTACATTGTTTGTTAGAGTCTTTTCCGGTAACTCAGTGTCTGATTATGAAATATTGGATTTAAATGGAAGACTATTACGACGAGGATTGCTTGTAGATTCAGAATTTAACAGAATTGAAGGACTTGAAAAAGGTTTTTATATTCTCAGTATCAGGAAAGAGAATCAATCAGTGAGTAATCATAAAATTGCAGTGTTTTGATAATTTGACTACTTTTGCGTTTTAATTGATGTAATGAAGATAAAAAAAATATATATATCGCCTAATTTGGTAGTTGTATCTCTCGATAGATGTACTTCCTTAAGTATGTTGTCTGAGTATTCTGGGCCGGGTGACCCTTTTGAGACTTCCAGTTCAGCTCAAAGTGAACCAATAGAGGAGGAACAAAGTGTGGAAAAAAATGTATTCACAGAAACTCCTTTTGAATAAAACCTTTTAATAGAAAGTCAGGGCTTGACTGATTAGTTAAATATTATGTTTGAGGGTTCAATTATGTCAAACCCTGACTGTTAGTCAAAAGGCCTGGAGCGGCGACAGAACGGTAGAGAAAATGTGATTAATAAAGTAATAAATTACGGAGCTGCAACAGGTATCGTGCAAATTTGTTTGGTTGTGGCTTGTTTAGGTTAAGTAAAAAATTGTAACGAAACTTATTTTATCAGTTTATTTCTTGTGTAATAACTTCTATACGCAATGAACTGAATTATAGGTTTAAGCGTCTCAAAAAACTCAATATCTTAATATTACTCAGCCACCACACCTAAAATGTGGTTCTCAGGTACAGGGCCCCAATAGCGGCTGTCGAACGAGTGGGGGCGGTTATCGCCCATTACCCAGTAGTAATTCAGCTTAAAGGTATAATCAGCCACAGGTATATTGTTAATAACTATTTGATTATTCTTAATTTCCAGTTGGTTTTTTTCAAAGACTGAAATCATACGACTATACAGATGAATGTTTTGTGTTGTTAAGCTTAGTTTTTCTCCTTTTTTAGGCAGATAAACGGGGCCCATATAATCGGCATTCCAACCAGTAGAAAATCTGAAGGGGTAGATGTTGGGATCGGGTAAATTTATTTCAAGTAACTCCCGTTTGCAATATTCTTCAAGTTTCTTTTCTGTTCTAAATTGGTCGTCTGACAGTTCAAGAAGGACGGTGTTGTCTTTCATAAACGGATTCAAATCAGAAGTTTCAATTAGTTTCTCAAGTGTTTCGGGATCACCGGTCCATTTAAACAGTCTGATAATGGATTCGCCCTCATTAATGCTGTTTCCGTTAATAAAAATGTCGCCTGCCGAAATCTGTAAGGTATCGCCGGGTAAGCCTACCACTCTTTTGATCATTCGGGGGCGTTTAGTAACCTTCAGATGCTTGACGTCACCCCAGGTTCCGGATTTGAGTAAGCGCTTAAAATCGGGGTATTGACGCTTTAGATAATGATAGCTTTCATTGCTGCGGTTTACCATGATGGTATCGGCATCCGGAAAATTAAAAACAACAACATCGTTGCGTTTAATCTTCCTACATCCCGGCATACGAGAGTAGAGGTTTACATTATTCGGAAACAGCCTCACCCCGGGTATCATTTTTTTTACCCATACATAA
>JAFGOZ010000154.1 GCA_016926235.1 Bacteroidales bacterium
ATAAAACAGATTGCCTATAGACACTTTATTCGACAAAATGATATAAATAGATATTATTCAGTAACTTAAATGTGTCAAAGTAGAACTCATTAAATCCATTTTAATTTAAAAAATCTATTTCACTAAAATACTATTTTCAGAATAGAACTTATCATTCTGTATTGACCGGTAATCCATTATGATAAAATAATAGTATTTATCTGCATTAATTTTATTTTTATTTTTCATGAACATTTCATTTTATTCCCTGCCATCATAAGGTATATTGAATTTTTCCAATCTCCTGTAAAGTGCACCCCTGCTAAGTCCAAGAGATTTTGCCACCTGTGATATATTACCCTTATATTTTTCTAGTGATTTCAGGATCATCTTTTTCTCCATTTCCTCCAGTGTCATGGTTCCCGGATCGGGAAGATTGCCTGGATGAACCTTGTTTACAGCATGTTCCTGTGCTTTTTCGAAATCAGGGATTGTCAATGTATTTTTACCTGAAAGTAACAATGTTCGCTCAATCAGGTTTTTAAGTTCACGCACATTCCCGGAGAAAGGTAATGTTTGAAGCCATTTTAGCGCTTCCTTTTCAATTATTACCTCATTTCCACCATAATTGGCTGTTAGATTATTTATAAAAAATTTTGTTAGCAACGGAATATCCTTACTGCGTTCACGAAGCGGTGGCAGGTTTATAGTAATCAGATTAATGCGATAAAATAAATCTTCCCTGAAAGTACCCTTTCGGACCATTTCTGTTAAATCCTGGTTGGTAGCACAAATTACCCTCACATCCGTTTTACGTGTTGCGCTGTCTCCCAAAATTTGATATGTCTTATCCTGTAACACACGTAAAAGTTTAACCTGGGAGTTAAAATCCAGATCGCCTATTTCATCCAGAAATATTGTACCGGTATGAGCTAATTCAAACCTTCCCTTGCGGTCAGAATATGCATCGGTAAACGATCCTTTCTTATGCCCGAACATTTCACTTTCGAATAAAGCTGACGAAATTCCGCCAAGATTAACTTTTACAAACGGATTATTCTTCCGGTTACTATTGTTATGAATGGCCTCGGCAATTAATTCCTTTCCTGTTCCACTCTCTCCCAATATTAATACAGAAGCATCCGTTTTACCCACCCGGCCAACGGTTTCCAGAATAGTGACAATGTTTACATTTTCGCCAATTATTCCTGAAAAATCGAATGATTCGTTCAGTTCGCTTCTTTTCTTTTGTTTACTTATTTGAGGTTCCTTATGAAGCTCTATCGCTGTTTGAATGGTTTTTAGTAAATCATCATTATCCCAGGGTTTGCTCACAAAATCGAAAGCCCCTTTTTTCATCCCTTCAACAGCCAGGGAAATAGACGCCCAGGCTGTGATTAAAATAACAGGGACCGTAGGAAGTTCTTTTTTAAGATGCTCCAGAAATTCAATGCCTTCCTTCCCTTCCGTTGCATTTCCAAAGTTCATATCGAGGATTACCACCTCCGGCTTGCCCTCCTTTATACACCTCATTGATTCCTGTGGATTGGATACGCAAACGGATTTATACCCGGCCTGGCTTAACAACAAACTCAGGGAAGTTTGAATGGCAATATCATCATCAATAATTAGAATCATTTTTATTTGAAATCCATTATTAAAATTTAATTATACATAATTTCCATTGGAAATGGAAACATATCCGTTTATTTTCCATTCATAATGGAGATTTATTCTAATAATTTCCATCTACGATGGAAATTAATGATTTGATGATCGTTCTCTTACAGTCATTAACCAAAATATAGCTAATTCATGTCTATCAATAAATCGGGTGTTTGGATCAGAAAGTTCGAGATCAAGGCGTGTTCAAATTTTAAACCGCAGTATCCGCCAACTGGCGGATTCGAGGATTTAAAATTTGAATAACAACGCAGATATCGGGCATTATGGACAAACATTAATTTACCTGCATTCCGTCAAATAAGTTTATAATCCGGTTTGTTTTTTTTGCCAGACGTTCATCATGCGTTACCATCACAATGGTTGTATTTTCATTCTTATTCAGGTTATGCAGGATTTCCATAATTTCATTCCCCATAGTACTATCAAGGTTTCCGGTAGGTTCGTCAGCCAGGATTATTTCCGGGTTCCCGACAATAGCACGTGCAATCGCAACACGTTGTTTTTGTCCTCCCGACAATTGAGTTGGGTAATGTTTGGTCCTGGCGCTTAATCCAACTTTTTCCAATGCCTCCAGGGCTTTTCTCCTTCGTTCTTTGGCTGAGACACCCTTTCTATACAGCAGGGGTAGTTCTACATTATCAACAACGGGCAGGTCATTGATAAGATGAAAACTCTGAAAGATGAAGCCCAGCTTTTTATTGCGAAATGCTGCAAGCTTTTTATCCTTCCAGCCATCCACAACCTGGTTGTCGATAGTAACAATACCTTGTGTCGGGTTATCGAGTAAACCGATAATATTTAGCAACGTACTTTTACCGCAACCTGAAGGTCCCATTACGGAAACAAATTCGTTTTTGGCTATTTCCAGGTTGATGTTACTCAATGCCAGCGTTTCTACCTCATCTGTCTGGTAGACTTTTTCAATTGTTTGTAGTGTAATCATGGTTAGTAAATTTATGTTAATAGTCAATATTGTTTATTTCAGCATGTACGATCCCGGCCGGGGTCGAATGTCTATAGAAATGCTTGCTTCTATAAACATCTGACTCCTCCGGAGTCTTATATTTTTTTTGATTAATGTTATTCATTTCATAGTTTATTATTCTTCATATAAAGCAATGGCCGGTTGTATTTTGGCTGCCTGGCTTGCCGGCAATAAACTGCAAACCACTACCATTATAAAAATAATAAGTGATGCGCATAGTATTGATATTATAGTATTTTCAGAAGCAAAAGAAAACACTTTGAAAATTGATATTTGTACAAATACTATAATACCTAAAAGAATTCCTATTGATGCCCAGACCAGCATTTCTTTTACAATAAGCCTGAATATCACTTTTGAACTGGCACCTATGGCTCTTCTAATACCAATTTCCTGTTTTCTCAAACTAATGTCGTACCACAATACTCCGAACAATCCCAATAATACAATAAGAAAAATAAAACCAAATAAAATGCCTATTGCTACAATCGGGCCCAGTGTTTTTTGAATATATTTAGTACGTACAGAATCCAATGAGGTGATGTTAATTTCATAATCAGGATATTTTTGGGAAACTACCCTGGCTAAATTGTTTACTTCTTCCGGTGATGTACCTGGTTTTACCCTGAAAAAATCTGTTGTCTCTTTTCCGTATGAACGTATTGACAAATTAGGTAAAAAACCCTTTGAGAAGATCATTTTTACAGGTGTTGAAAATTCTCCCTTATATTTATAGTCATCGATAACACCAATAACCTGGCACTTTGTTCCCCTAACTTCTGTATATTCACCTATAGGATTTTTATCTCCAAATAATTCTTTTTTTAATTCTTTATTCAATACAATAGGATAATAATCCGGCCTTTCATCTGATCCATCAAACCATCGCCCTTCAATTACATTGAATTCTAATATGTCATCCATATTCACATCTGTAACAGTAAGGTAAATGTCATCTTTTATATGCATTTCACTATATTTTATTCCATCCGTAATTATAGTAAACCCATCATGGTAAGGTTCGTTCCATTGCGACTCCCCATAATAACTTACAAAACTGCTTGATTTTATTAATTCCCTGGCTTCATCATTTTCTACTTTTCCTCCAAAAGACCAAGGTGATTCTTTATCGTATTGAATTATAGAAAGCATATAAACATAATCATAATTAAATCCAATGGGACGAGAATGATTTTCATTAAACCTGAATACAAAAGTGAGGATTACTGTTAGCGCAAAAAAAGTTAACAGGAATTCAATGATCAATACAATTTTTAGTCGTTTCATCTTTTGATTAAAAATTTTAAACTTATGCTGCAAATCCAGATTTTGAAGGGCATCAATTGCATTCACCCAGCTCATTCTTAAACTTGGGATTAATCCCGTTGATATCCCAAATAGTAACCATATCAAAAAGCATAATAGCAATCCTGTAAAATTGATCGACAAATGAAGACCTGGTATAATTTGTGAATAATTTATGATTCGAAAAACAAACAGGGTTAACAACAAACCTAACAATCCGCTAAATAATGAAATAGTAATATTTTCAATAACAAACTGACCTGCCAATTTTTGTTTTGCCCCGCCAAAAGATTTACGAACACCTATCTCAGAGGAGCGTTCAAGTATTCTACTACTATGAATATAAAGAAGGTTTATAGCGGGTAAAACAATGAAAAAGAAAAAGATTACAACATACGCGAGATATATGATGTATTTTTTGTCAACATCTATTGAAAAAAGATCACTTAAAATATTTTTAAGTTCAGTATTAAAATTGATTTCAGATAGTTTTCCGTCTATTTTGGTAAGTCCCTCATAACTACTCAGATCAAATGTATTTATAATGTTTTCAAATTCTTCTTCAATTAGCTTCATCTGTTCCTTCTCTTTAGCTAATATTAAACAGGTGCATCCATCGGCAAAAATATCATTTACCATGTAACTCTCTGAAGTTGAAATGGGCAACCAAATATTAGCATGAGTATATTGACGAGATACATCAACATTCTTTACTATACCAATGATCGTATAATATTTATTAAATATTTTGAATTTTTCCCCTATTGCATTTTGATCCCCAAATACAAGATTTCTAGTATGTTCATCAATTACTGCAACCAATTGTGCATTTTCTAATTCATTTGTATTAATTCCCCTGCCTTCTATAAACTTGAAATCAGCAATATCCCAAAACACATCATCTGTATATAGAGTATTGAAGCGAACTTTATTATTTCCTATATAATAATTATAATATTCAAATGCTGATGTAACACCAATTTTTTCAGGTATTTTCATCGTTTTAATGTATTTTTTAATAAAATCATAAGGAGGAGTTCCTATCATATTTCCTGATAAGCTATTAGGTCTTTCTATTGTAAATTTAAGCTCATTAAATAATATGACTCTGTCAAAATTACTTTCAGGTGTTTTATGAGAAGTAAAATGTAAAACAGAAGTAATAATGATCATTAAAAACATCAAAGGGATAGTCATACCAACAATCGTGATAAATGAGAAAATCTTCTTTCTTTTTAGAAGTTTTAACGTCAATTTTAAATTTCCTTTTAGCATGGTATTTTATTATATGTTTATTTAATCCAATAATATAAATATTACTCCTCATGTAAAGCCACAGCCGGCTGTATTTTAGCTGCCTGGGCGCTGGGCAATAACGCGCATAATGTCACAAGCAGATAAATTATGCATAGTGAAGCAAATATTGCCAGCAGGTAAATATTTGTTTCAACTTTAAAAACTTTTAATATAGGAAACTGGACTGCCACAATAACCCCCGGGATAATACCCAATGTTGCCACCCGGAACATTTCACCAATGAATTGCTTATATATGTGGTATTTATTTGCTCCCACTGCTACCCTCAATCCTATTTCTTTCTTCTTAAGCGAAATTTTGTACCAAAGAATACCAAAAAGACCAAGAAGTACATTCACAAATAGAAAAAGCACTACAAAAAACACCGATAATAAAGGTATCCAGGTTTGCCGAAGGTATTTTGTGTGCTTGCTTTTTAATGAAGAAAAAGTAATTGAATACCCCGGAAAACGGGAGTAAATCTTTCTTGTCAAGTCTTCCTGGATTGTTTCCGGGGCGCTATTCCCAAATTTGATTAACCTGTACATCATACAGTTTGACCCACTCATGCAAAAACTATCGCCTTCATAAGCCAGTCCTTCTGTTTCCGAATGTCGTGCAATAAATAATAATGCTGGTGATTCATAATCCCCCTTATGCTTAAAATTTTCGCATATACCTGTTACTACACATTGCTGATCGCAGAAATCAACTATTTCACCTAATCCTTTACCTTCTCCAAATATTTTTAGTTTTAACTCCTGGTTTATAATACATGGACGATTCTTTAAAGCATCATCACTACTATCAAACCATCTTCCTTCCAGCATACCAATTTGCAATATATCCTGAATATCATCTGCAGCGCCCATTAATTCAATATCATCAGGACTTATTTTCTTTCCTTTATAAACTAGTGATTTATGTGGTCTCATATATCCTTTACCAAAAAAAGTACTGCTATACAATAAACCTGTGCTTTCAACTCCCGGATAATCCTTTAAATAATCATAAATTTGATCCATTGTTATTTTAATAGTGTCCCACGAAACATTTGGTAAATGAAAGTTCATTTCACTCACATCCTCATATTCAATACCTAATGGAATTCTTGCGTTATGTAAAGATGTAAACACTAATGAAAGGATTATGAAAAATGCGATGAAAGAAACAAAAAGTTCAATAATCAGCATTGTATGTTTTCTGTTACCCTTCATAAATATTCTATTTATAATTGATTTCATACTAATCATATTTGTTAATTAACTGTATTTAAAGAATTTATTATTTTTTTGCGGGCCATTTTAATGGAAGGTGCCAAACCTGAAAGCAGGCCCAGCATAAACATGGATAAAATACTTATTACAAAGGCAGTGATATTAAAATGAAGATATATGCCCGCTAACAAATCAAAATGATTGATGCAAAAAATTACAACTAAAGCCAGAGCTACTGCCAGCAATCCGCCAAATAGAGTAATAATAAGGTTTTCGAATAAAAATTGCATCATCAGTTTTTTCATAGATGAGCCGAAAGATCTTCTGATACCAATTTCTGATAATCGTTCGTAAACCCTGTTTACATTTATATTTACCAGGTTTATAGAGGGAAGGATAATGAACAGCAATACTATGATGGCAATTGTTAAATAGAAAATAATATTTTCAAACTCATAAAATCCTAACAGGCTTTGAAATATAAGTTTGATCCTTCCAAGGTAGTTATCTTTGGTAAATGAGCCCTCTACATGATTGCATGGTTGAAGATCCGCAATATCTACCTTTTTCAATACATTTTTAAACTCATTTTTTAATTTTTCAAAATCATTACTATTCCCCATTTCTAACAATGCAATGGAAAACCCTGACCAAATTGAATTTGATAAAAATTCTTCATTACAGGTAATTGGTATATAAATATTGCCTGAAATACAAAATATCAACATTTTCAATAACGCCTATTACTTTATAGTTTTCATTTTTAACCATTATGTCCTTACCAATCGAATTTGTCGTGCCAAAGCAGGCCATGCTGGTTTTTTTATCAATAACCGTTACCCTGTCACCGTTTTTAAATTCAGATGTATTAAAAGGCCTTCCCTGGATAAAGGTAAAATCTGTGATTTGCCAAAATACATCATCCGGATACCTGATATCTATCTCATAAGGTTTGCCATTAAGGTAAATCATATCCTGGTCATTTGATGGAGTTGAAATCACTCCGATTTTCTCAGGCGTGGTCATTGTTTTCACATATTTCTGAATGAAGCTATAGAAAGGAGGATTTCCCATTCTCATATTTACATCCCCGTCTTCCAAAACCTCCTTTAGGGTAATATTATCCAGGAACACAACATTTTTGAAGTTTGTCCGTGGAGGAGTGTAATCGTTTATGCGCGTTAAAAATGAAGCTGTTAGCACAATTAGCAGCACGGGGAAAATAATACCCGCTAAAGTAACCAACGTAAATACACGTTTCCGTTTCAATAGTTGTAGCGTAAGTTTTAGGTAATGCTTAAACATAATGTTAGTCTATTAATGAAACATTGTTTTTAAAATCATATAATGTTAAAATACGTATTGAATAGTATGTTAACCAGTAATCCTGCAAAGCGGCAATATAATCCTTTTTCGCGTTGTCCTTTTCTTCCAAAGCAATGTTATATTCCGTAAAGTTTATATCTCCGGCAATATACCTGAGCCGGGCAATTTCATATCTTTCAGCAGCCGTTTTATCTGCCTCTGCATTATATTCAACATAATCCTGCAACATTTTGAAATTTTCCACCTCAGTCAATACTTCCTGCCGAAAATTAATTTCTTCCTGCTGTACTGTATATTCAACCAGTTTGAGGTTGGCTTCAGCAGTTTTTCGGTTTGCTTTTGACCTTCCCCAGTCAAGGATCGGGATTGTCAACCCCACGTTAAACGTTTGAAGCCCGTAAGGATTTTCATAAATAGCGCTTACATTATTAGCAATATTTGTTTGCCCGTAACTTACTGATAAACTTATATCCGACCAACTTTCCCTGCGTGCTTCTTCGGCATCACGGCGAGCTTCCAGAATACTCCTTTTAAACCCTACATTGCGTTGACTGTTTTCAAATGCCATGATAAGCGCTAAAGAATCGGGAATATAAAATTTAACAATACTATCAGGTAAAACTAATTGAATATCATCCGTTTCAAGAATTCCCGTATAAGATATCAATTCAAGCAAAGAAGTTTTTATAGATAAACTTGCATTAGCTATAGACTTCTGCGCTGAAATAACCCCGTACTTTAGCTGCAGCAATTCATTTTTGGAAATTTTGCCCATGGCATATTTTTCTGTTCCTATATGATATATTGTATCTGCATTCGTTTTATTGGTAAAAGCAATTTGATAGTAAATTTGGGAAATCAACAGATTAAAGTATTTTACTGTTGTATAATATGCAATTTCTTCATTCTTCTCTACATATTCCTTCAATGATTCCTCATATTTTAATGGTTCAATACATTTCATCCATTTCAGGTTGTTAAAAGCAAAAAGCGGCTGTTCAAGACCGATGAAAAAAGGAGATCCGCTATAACTATGTATGGTTTGGTTGTAATCATCCAGACGGCTTAAATCCGAATTTATATATACTTTCCCTCCGGTCAGACCAATATTTTGTTCCATTGAGAGTGTTGTATATGCTTCACTCTGGTTAATATTCCTGTAAACAATGCTTCCATCATCCTGTAATACAAGTGTATTAACATTTCTGTAATTTGGAAGATTGGCATTGAGGCACAACTGCGGTTTATACTCTGCTTTATAGGTTTTCCATTTCCAGTAATTGTTTTCTTTGGTTGTCTTATTTTTTAATGCTTCCGGAGAATTTTCCCGGGCAAAATCAATAACCAGTTCAAGTGTATAAGTTTGTGACTGAACAGAAAGACCCGTTAGTAATCGTATACAAATAATGAAGAAAATCAACCGCTTTCCCTTTTTTGAAGTTGAAAATTGTATTCTTTGTCTGGCAAAAATCTTCATATTGTATGTTTTATCTAAGTAAACCTAACAGGTTTAAGAAACCTGTTAGGTTTTCGTTCACTTCCTTTAGTCTTTTATTTTTATTTCATTATATCTTTCAATCTCATCTAAATCCGAAACCACAATTTCATCACCTATATTAAGTCCATTGATTATTTCAACATAGTCAAAATTGTTGACCCCAAATTCCAGCTCTTTCCTAACAAGTTTGTTCCCCTCAACTATAAATACCATTTGCTTCGTCCCTCCTTTATAAAATGCCCCGTTTTTTATACAAATAGTATTTTCTCTAAAAGAAGTAATGACAAAGACATCCACTTTTAAATTCGGACGGAGTAATGGATGATTTTTTTCATCCAGCTTTATTTTAAACTGAATTATATTTCCTGTCACAGTTGGAGAAATGCTCACAATATTGCCCCTTATTTCTGTTTTTTCATTTATTCGTACAATCACGTTTCCTCCAATATGCAGTTTTTCTGCATGCATATCGGAAATGCTTCCGGTGACTTCATAGCTCTGAAGATTAGCTATTTTTACCAATTCATCTCCAACGTTCACATTTTTACCTATCTGGTCATTAATCCAGGTTATCACCCCTTCATTGCCGGCAGTAATAGTAGCTTGATTAAGCCTGTCCTGCAACTCATCCACACTTTTTTGCTGTATACTTATTTCGTAGTTTAACCCCAGCACATCGGCTTTCATTGATTCCTCACTATTCTTTATAGTTTGTTTTATTTGAACAAGTTCTAACCGTGATATTTTCAATTGTAACTCAGCTTTTTCAATTTTTTCTTTTGTTCCGCCGCCTATTTTATCAAGATACTTTTCTTCTTCCAGTTCTGTCTCCATATTTTCGACTTGCAGCTTTTTAATTTCATATTGTGTTTTCAGATCAATCAGGTCCCTTTCCAATTTCAGCTTAAGCTGGTTCACATTATTTTTCTTAACATTCAGTTCATCTTTAAGCTTTTCCAGATTTGACTTTGTATTACTTTTATCAAGTGCCAATACCGAATCCCCGACATTCAATTTATCACCCACATTATGATATATTTTAACAATTTTTGATTGGACCGGGCTTGTCTTTATCTCTTCAAATTCCGGAAGAATTGTGCCTGAAGCTGTAACCGAGGCTTCAATATTTCCATTTACAGCAAGAACTGTTTGAAATTTATTTCTGTTTATTGATGGTTTAATTACTAATCTCAGTAATACTATGAAAATTATGAATCCAATAAACCAGAAGGAAATTTTAAAAATCCTTTTATATTTCTTCTTTCTTTTTTCAGAATGTGAAATATCCCTGTCCATTAATTCATTTTTGCATCTTTAATTGCAAACCATGTGCCAATGATTATAAAAACCCGAATTTGTGATGGTTATAAAATTATAAGTCTGAAAAAGTTGTCCAATATTGGACACAATGTTCATTTTCATACTTTTACATTCAATACATTGTCCGAATGACACAATAAAAGTTCCTTCTTATAACTTCTAGAAATTTGTTAATAAGTAAAGTATGGTCGTTAATTTTTAAGTTTTTTTAATTGGTATTTCCCATCTACCTTTTATATTTTTACTTAGATATTAAGCAACTATAAAACCTAATAGTATGAGAATAGGCATAATAATAGGCAGGATAGGTGGCGTGGACGGCGTTGCCCTTGAAACAGAAAAATGGATAGAAGTATTAAAACGTATGGGTCACGAAGTATACATTATTTCAGGCCAGTACCAGATGCGGCGCATAAATCCCCAATATGAAACCCTCGTACCTGAAATGTCCTTTTTTAGCCCGGAAAGCTTCTGGAGCCAAAAAAAAGCGTTTTTCCATCCCGAAACAAACCCGAAAGAATTGATCGATCACATACAACTTTACTCCAAAATCATTTATAAAAAACTCCTCAAATGGATAAAGCATAATAAAATTGACCTTCTGATTTCAGAAAATGCTTCTGCCCTGCCTTCCCATCTGGAAATGGGCCTTGCCATAAAAAATGTAGTTAAAAAAACCGGGCTCCCCACCATATCTCACGATCACGATTTCGCATGGGAACGAGGAGACAGGTATAAATCACCACATGAAGACATTAATAAATATGTTGAAACTGTTTTCCCCCTTCGGCTTCCGAATGTAATAAATGCAGTAATTAATATGCACGGACAAAAAACACTGCTTGAAAGATTTGGACGTAATTCAGTAGTAGTACCCAACGTAATGGATTTTGATATCCCATTCGGCATCCCGGATGAAAGAAATGCTACAATAAAAAAAGCTTTGGGATACAACGAAAAATCTATATTATTATTCCAAATCACCCGCATTGTTACCCGTAAAAGAATTGATACAGCCATTGAAGTCCTTAATAAATTAAATGATAAAAACCTTAAATTAGTCATCACTGGTAATTACGCCGACGATGAAGGCAGTAAAAACTATAATGAACTGGTAAACCTCATCCATGAATATAAACTGGGCAAGCAGGTATCCTTTGCATACCATATGTTTCATAATAAAGGCCTGGCAAGTAGTTCGGGCGATCGTGCCTATTCACTTTCAGATGCATATGCCCAGGCCCGGGCTTGTACTTATTTTAGTGACTATGAAGGCTTTGGTAATGCTTTTGTTGAAGCAATACTTGCAAAACGCCCGATATTTGTAAATAATTACAAACCTGTATACTGGCCTGACATTGGAAGCAAAGGTTTTAAAACCGTAATGATCGAAGACAATGTTGTTACAGACCAGGCAATCAAGGATATGCAAAAAATAATTTATAACGAAAAACTCTGCAAAGAAATAGGTGAATTCAATTACGAATTAGGTAAGAAACACTTTTCTTACGATGTTCTTGAGGAAAAATTAAATGAGCTAATAGATCTGGTTACAAAATAATTTTATACTAACCCATCCATTCACCCACTCCGTTCCAGCGCATATCCAGGGCTGAACGGCACCCTTTACCAAATTTTTGCATACATTGGTTTTCAACCAATGCATATACTTCCCTCATTAAACGCAGTCCGCCCGCATCATATAGCTTTTGTCCCAAAGGCTTCACAACCTGCGTTTCCCTGCGTTTAAATTCATTTTCTTTGCCATAGTATTGTTGTACATTATTAAAGTACCATTGACACTCAGCTACCAAAGATGATACAATTTGTTGTTTTTCTGATTCATTCATAATTTCGATAATTAATTTAAAACTGGTTTAAGTCGATTTCTATTAGATCTGCATTTGCCGGACTATACTCCCCCGGATTATCATTAAATCTTTCAACAAGACAATATAGTTTCCCATCTCCAAGGGTAATACTCCGAATATAATCGTAGTCCAATGAAAAAACTTTTACTAATTCACCACTCCAATCCATGCAATATATAAAACATAGATTCTCATAACCTGTTGGAGCTGAGTAAAAGATGTGATTGTTAAATATTGCTATGGATTGCATAGTATTATAACTATGTTGGATATTACCCGTAATATTCCCTTCTGTATCATATATATTGACCTGACGGTTTTGATTATCGATTGAATATAATTTCCCATTATAATAACACAAACCTTCAGAAAAACTTTGATCTGTTTGAAAAGTTATCATCGTATTAAACGATTTATCCAATTTCTGGAAAGCATATTTATTTAAGTCGGAATCAAATCTATAACACCAGAAATATTCGCCGTCGTAGGTCATTTCTGTTGTAAAGTCCTCAAAGGGTACTTCATTTTTAAAATTTCCGACCGTATCATAGATATAAAAACTATGAGCAGTTATATTATTTACCCAGATTTCGGGACGTACATATATTATTTTGTCAATAAAAAATGATTCTTCCCTGAAAGTCAGCAAGCCTTTATATAAAAGAGATTTTACAGGAACTTTTGTCCCGGAGAAAGTACCTGATAAACTAATATTGGTATTGAATGTACCTGTTACTTCTTCCCCATTCTCAACATTACCGGTTACTGTAATATCTACAAAACTTATTTCCAAGTTGCAGCGGAACTTTTTGCCTGTCAATTCAGCAGAAAAATCCTTATTATAATTTTCATCATTAGGCAGATCGAACCGGATATAAACATTTCCATTAATTTTTGTATTATTTTGATCTACATAACTACAGAACGTACCATTTTCTTCCCAGTCGCCCTGCCACGTTCCAATCCAAACTCCTTTAACATCTGCATCTGCGTCCTGTTTTTCATCTTTTTCGCAGGAAATTATTCCGAGAAAAATGACAAATATGATGGATAAGTATGAAGTTGTTTTCATGGTTTTCAAATTCAGAATGTATAAAATACTTTAAACAAGGCGCGTGGATAGACCATCATCCCATCGCTTGGGTTGTCATTGCTTGTCTTAAAAAATGAGAAATTGGGCTGAAATAACAGTGCAACTCCATAATTATCAACCTGATATGCAGGCCCAACAATTACTCCAAATTCAACTCCGGTTACTGATTTATCAAATTCAGGCGATTTAATTCTTCCCAGGTTAGTAAATCCTCCCAATTGCATATGTATGGGGTAATCCGGAAATTTTCCCAGCCATTGACCCCCTATCACATATTTTTTTGCATAAGACTCATCGGTGTAGTAGGATTCAAAATTAACCTTCTCGTATCCAATCTGACCACCCACAGAAAATGATTTGGAATAATTATATTCATAACCCAAATAATAAAACATGTTGGGTTCGTGGTTAGCCCATATCTCAACATCCGGATCATCATAATCAATATAAATACCCCATTCTTGTTTGAAACCGTAGCCGGCAGAAACAGATACCGTATGATTTTCTTTTTGTGATAATAACTGAAAACAGCAAAATGTTGCCAGTAATAATAAAAATGCTTGTTTCATATTTTGCAAGTTTTGTTTGTTTTAAATGAAATGACGATTCATCCAATTTCGTTACACAAGAAATCATTTCTTAAAAGAATTATTTGCATTTCGTAAAATCTTAAGTATATTTAGCCTGTTAAATTTTATCTAACTAAAAAAACCCTTATTATTATGAAAAAAGTATTGTTATCATTTATTGTAATTGCTACTTTGTTAGCAGGTTGTACACAACGTATCGTTGATTTTACTGTTATCTCAACAAAAAACGTTGACATGTCGAAAGCAAGCACTTTTACAAGAGGTAAAAGCCGTGTTGAAGGTAAAGATGTTGCGTATATTATTCTCTTTATCCCCACTGGTATACCTAATGTAAAAGAAGCTATTGACAAAGCGCTTGAATCAGTTCCTGGTTCAGTAGCATTAGTTGATGGTGTATTATCATCAAAAATGGCATATTTTATACTTGGTGGTATGACAGGTTATGTTGTTGAAGGTACTCCTCTGATTGATCCTTCTCTAGCAGATGTATCCCAGATGGAATCAAATTATATGGTATGTACTATGAATGTGGAAGGAAACGTTGAATCATTCAAGTATGTTACTGAAGAAGAATATAATGCATTAAGTATAAGAAAATAAGAATATTTCTATTAAAAACTCTCATTCACATGCATGAATGAGAGTTTTTCATTTACCACGATGAAAAGATTAATTTTGATTTACTTTCTTTCTTTTGTGATTTCAGGCCTGATATATTCGCAATCATTTATGTTTAATGGAAAAGAAATACAATTAGAAAAAACCTATAAAGTAAGGATTTCAAATGGGACAGAAATCATAGGCAGGGTAGTTGGTTATAATGAAAATCGTGGTATCACAGTACAATTCTCGAATTACAATTCATATACCTATACCATTGAACAGGTTATAAGTATTGAAGAAGTTGTACAATCACCTTTTTACGGAGGTGTTGGTCTGGGTGTACCCTATGGTTATCTGGGAATACAGTTAGGAATTAGCCCCGTAGAACACATTGAAATAACTGCCGGGGCAGGATCTTCATTTTTTGGAAGCTTTGCCTGGAATGTTGGATTACAAGGGCATTTTTTACCTCCCGGTGAAGAATTTCGTCCTTTTATTTCAGCATATTATGGTACAAACCGGTTTTTGAATGTATTTGATTCCTATTTAGAATTGTATCATAAAAAATCGTACCTTGGATTTTCACCCGGAGCAGGTTTAGCGTGGAGTGTTGATAGTAAAAGAAAACATATAGTCGTTTGTGAAGCTTTGTATCTTATTAATGAACAATTTTACAAGGATGAAGATGATGTAGAAGAAGATTATGGTGACGAGTATTCAACAATAGATCATTTTCCATTTCAGATTGCGGTAGGATACCGTTATAATTTTTAATTGACTATTCAGAAACTGTATCTGTAAATTCCACATAATATCCTAAATCTGATAAAAAACTTCTGATATATTCTTTTCCCAGTTTTGTAGTCTCATCTAAAATTCCATTCTGTATCGATTTTTGCGTAACATCCCTCCTGCTTTCTTTAATCCCCTTTTTTAGTTCTTCAAATACCCTGTCATATAAGCCTGAACCTGCACTAATACCAAATTTTTTCTCAAGATCATAGTTTATTGCCTTATCAATATCAAAAATTGCACTATCTATGCTCGCAGGAGGAAGTATTACCCGAATGGTACTATCGGATAATTCAAATTTCGTTTTCTCCATGTTGATATAACCATATACCCGCGCCGGAACAATAAGCATCAGGGCAATTTTGTCGTTCTTCTTTTCAATCGGTATAATCTCTTCAAAATGGTAGGTAACAAGGTGAAGCCTTTCCAGGTATTGTATTTGTTCAAACTTTGAAAATACAGGATTTCTTTCACTTTTTGATTTGTGAATATATTTCGACACAAATAATCCAATGGTGATTCCAACCGCCATTAAAATGATTATCAGTAAACTGTTTATTTTTGATTTCATCATAATAAAATTTATTTAAAATGGTATGATGGAACACTCATGTTATTGATTTTATTACTGTTATGTTTAGCTGTGCTAAATTCGTAAATTTGGTTGTATTTTACAAAACATGGGTGTTTCATAATTTTTGAATTAAATAATGTTTATATCCCTCCATTATCTTCAATTTCTTTAATAGCCTTGAAATGAGCAGTAGCAATTTTCTCAATCCATGTGTCATCTAACATTTTAATGCATTCATCTTTATTTGTATAGAAGCCGTTTTCAGAGAGTACTGCCGGCATATCAGTATATTTTAGCACATAAAAATTGGCTGTTTTTATCCCCCTGTCATTCCATCCCACTTCTTCGATCAAATGTTCCTGAAAAATGCGTGCCATTCTTCTCCCTTTCAGGCTGGAAGTGTAGTAATATGTTTCAATGCCATTTGGCGATGTCCAAGATGACCCGGATCCATAGGCATTTCCATGTATAGAAACATACATTTTAGGTTTAGCGGAAGTTAAATCATTTGCTCTTTTTACCCGTTCTTCTAGAGATATATCCCCTTCTGTTTCAGGGACCAAATTATGATTGTCAATACTTGCAACATTAAGTTTTTCAATTAGCTTTGCCACAATTTTTCGGTTATATTCATATTCAAGCAGTTGCCTGCCATCATCCAGTTTAGGCGACCGTTTACCAGCAGTTGCTTTACCGTGTCCATTGTCTAATATCCATAAATAAGTGCTTGCCATATTATTCGTTTTTAGTGTGTTGCATCTCTTTTTTATAATAGGGACATTCTTTTTCCCGTCCGCTCTCAATTTCACATAAATGCCAAATATCCGAGGTTATCAGTCCTTTCTCCATGTGGCTTTTAATGAATCTGCAGCGTTTTGAACGTATGTCAGCTATCATTTTCGTAATAAGTCTCTTCCCATTTATATCGGAATGATATTTTTCTCCAAATAATTTTTGATGTAAAGCTTCCAATTCATCAAAGAGATTATGAAGTGTGACTTCAACCCTATCAAGATAATTTTCATAGTAACAGGTAGTTTGATAATCTTCTTTAATATAATTAAGTTGCTTCCGTTGGAGCAAATATCTATTGATCAGCTGATTTATTCCATAACCAATTGCAGCAAAAAGCAATGCAAAAAACAATTTATCCGAAGTATCCACATTTGTTAATGTTCCTTCGGCAAAAACAAGACCTCCTGTACCGGCAATAGTTATAGCAGGCAGGTTTTTTACGAAATCTTTGATCTTGCTGACAAGGTCGAACTTTTGATTAATAGATTCCAAATAAACGTTTCTAAGTATTTTATTATCAGCATAATTAAGTTCTCTCCCTTTTCTAAGGGTATTAATATTTTTAAGGGTCACGGCCATCATCGGTATTGCCTTCAATATGTATTCATTTTCTTTTTCATCAGATTTTGATGACTCAATAATATTTGTCATGGAAGGTTTAACATATTCTTCGTACAAGTCAATACTCTCAGGGGCCGAAAATTTGATAGCAGTAACCCACGTCATTTGTACAGCGCTAAGTGGCGGTAATAGTTTTGTCATATTTTAAAAAACTTAACTCCAATAAAAATATACATTTTCCTTTTAGTCACCAAAAAATAGTTGGTTCATAAAGTTATTTTTTCATTTGTCATATTCGTTTTGGAGATAATTTCATTTTATCTAACTTTGTTTCGCGATTTACTTATTAATTGTAATCTAAACAATATGGCACAATTCGAACCTTTCGCACCTGATGTTGAAGTAAATGGTGAAACTGTACTTTCTATTGTAAATGCCTTTCCGGAATATTTAATGGGCATGGCATTAAAAATCCTGGAGGATAATGGTATCAGTAACCCCGTTCCGGGACAATGGTACAGTCAAAAAGCATGGCTGGATTCATTCCGTGAAATTTCAAAGAAGTTCGGGGCAAATACACTTTTCGAAATTGGAAAAGTAATACCTGCCAATGCGAAATTTCCTCCTGAAATTGACAACCTGGAAAAGGCGCTTGCTTCAATTGATATAGCCTATCATATGAATCATCAAAACGGGGATATTGGATTTTACAAACTTGCAAGTTTTAATGCAAGCAAAAAAGAAGCCATTATGCATTGTAAAAATCCATATCCATGTGACTTTGACAGGGGTATTATCACTACCATGGCAAGAAAGTTCAGGCCGGCAAATTCAAACCTGCCAACCGTATCACTGGATGTTTCAAAACCAAACAGGTTAAACGGGGCAGATGAAAGCTGGTATTTTGTAAGATGGTAATGAAATTTGGTGAAAATAAGAAAACTCGAAAAGATTTGTGAGGGGTGAGCAAGGGTTAAGAGAGTTTTCTTATTTCACTAATTTTTATGATATTTCCTGGAACCGCAGAAAAATTCTGCGGTTTTTTATTGTTTATGCCTAACTTTACTATATAAAAAATATATATTAGAGATATGATTAAAAAAGTAATTGGGGAAAATGCTTATTTTTCATTTGTTAAAGAAAACCGTATAGATGTTACCAACGTAAACCTTTTTAAAATAAAAGTACTGCGCAGTTGCGTAAATCCTAAGGTAAAAAACATAATAATAGATTTAAAAAATCTGAAATTTATTGATAGTTACGGCGCAAATGTTTTGGTTATCCTACGAAAATTTGCCAGCAGGAAAAAAACAAAATTCTACCTTAAAAATGTAACGGATGATTTCAGAGAGATCATTCGATTAATAAATATCGAAAAAGATTTCGAAGAACTTCAGAATGATTATTAATCTTTAATAGTTACTTAAATCAACAACCTGTTTACTATTTCAAATAACTTTTCTGCACTAATAGGTTTTGCAATATATTCATCGCATCCAGCATCTTTTGATAATTTTTCATCTTCAGGCATAGCATAAGCTGTAATGGCAATAACCGGTAAATTTGGCCGTAGCTTTTTTATAAGCCCTGTTGCTTCGTAACCATTCATATTAGGCATCTTAATATCCATGAAAACAATATCAATATTTGGATAGTCATCCACCATTTTTATTGCTTCAATTCCATCCCTTGCATGCATAACAATAGCATCTTTCAAGTTAGAATTGATTACTTCCTTCATTAATAAGAAATTAATTTCCTCATCTTCAGCAACCAGTATCATAATTGATTTATTAGCTTTGATTTCAACATGTGGCTCTGGTTTTGTTTTTATTGCTTTTTTTGATTTCAATGGACTATATGGAAGAGTAAAGAAAAAATTACTGCCTTTTTCAGGCACCGATTCAACACCTATTTCTCCCCCTAATAATTCTACGAAACCTTTTGAAATACTTAACCCTAAACCTGTTCCACTAAACTTTTTTGCCAGTCCCACATCAGCTTGCCTAAATCGCTCAAATACTATATAATGCATATCCTTATCAATTCCTATTCCTGTATCTTCAACATAAAATTTCAGGACATTGTTTTCTTTAACATATCCAAACTTAATATATCCTTTATTTGTATATTTTAATGCATTTCCAATGAGATTTACCAAAACCTGGCGTAACCGGACCATATCTGTATACAATATCCCTTCATCATCCGAAAGTCCGCATTCCACGTAAATATCGAGTCCTGCATCTTCAGCTGAAGGTTTATAAATTTTGTATAAATCATTTAAAATTTTATTTACACTAATTTCTTCCTTTCTAAGCATTATTTGACCTGTTTCGATACGGGAAATATCCAGAATATCATTTACAATACTCAGTAACTGATAACAACTGCTCCTGAGTGTATCAGCATACAAAGCGTATTTTTCGCGGGGGAGATCCGGACGAATGAGTAAATCTGAAAACCCGATTATCCCATTCATGGGTGTCCTAATCTCATGTGACATATTTGCCAGAAAAGCAGATTTCAGACGATCACTTTCTTCTGCTTTTTCCTTGGCTTTTTTCAATTCTTTCTCATATTTTTTAGCGGTAGTTATTTCCCTTGCATATTCACAAAAACCCAATACCTTATTATCTTCTATTAGCGGAACAAACGAAAATTCATAGATGTTTTTCTTCCCATCAATTAAGAGGGTAATTTCTTCCTTGAATTTTTCTCCGGTCAATACACGTTCATGTATCTCATCCCAATATTTTGTAATGTTTTTATCCAGATGAATCTTATGAGGACGCAAACCCGGTTGCATTTCAATTCCCAGGGATTTTTCAATAATATTTTTATAGTTTTCATTATACATAACTGGTTTCCCTTCTCTGTCTGCAATCATTATATAATCAGCAGAATTTTCTATCATTGCTTTAAGGGTAGTAACAGTATTTTTAAGTTCTTCTTCTTGTTTCTTTCTATATGAAATATCAGATATAAAACATAATATTGCTGTATGATTATTCCATTTAATAAGTGTCGCATTTAAACTTACCCAAATTTTATCCTTGTTCCCTTTAATTAAACATAAATCGTATGGATCCATTTTTTTGCCACCCAATCTTTCTTTGTAGTTTTCCATAACTTTTGCCAAATCCTCACTTGAGACAAATTCTGTGAATTTTTTTGAAAAAGCTTCATTTTCAGTATATCCCATCATTTCGAGTGCACGGGAATTAAAATATACAATGTTTTCTCCCTGAATTATAAAAATTCCTTCTATTGTATTATTTACAACATTGCGATATTTTTCTTCGCTTTCTATTAATGCTTTATTGGCCAGTTTCTTCTCAGAAATATCATACAATACGCAAATCATTCCCTGATAATTCATGTCATTGTCATAAACCGGGGTATCAACTGTATGTAACGTTAAAATAATTCCATTTGGTCCATATACTTCAAATTCGCCTTCCCAGGATTCTCTTCTCTTACATAATTCCCTAATATGTTCCTGATCAATATAAGAAATAGCCTGAGGAAAAACATTTATAAAGGATTTCCCATCTACATCTTCAAGCTGAATATTAAATATCTCTTCCGCCTTTTTATTAAGATAAATAACTTTCCCCTGGGCATCTGAAGCGATAACGGATACTCCCACTGAATCTAAAACACAATTTTTATAATGTCTAATACAACCACTATTGCTTTCAAGCCGCTCACGCAACTCTAACAACTCTTTCATCAAATTTTCATGCAAGGGATTTGTATTCATAGACATATCTAAGAATGAACATTTAATTTACAAAAAAAAATTGGTGTGGACAAATAGGTTGTGATTAACGACAATAAAATTTATATATAGACTATTAATCTCTATATTTCTATTATTGCTGCTTTAAGCTTTTCCATACTTTCAATCAATAGTTGCTTTGGACATGCAAAATTTATACGTTGAAATCCCTCTCCTCCCGGTCCAAACATTGAACCCTCGGAAAGACCCAAACCCGCCTTTTCAACCATAAACCGAGTTAGATCCTTATTGTTTAAACCTAATTCTTTGCAATTCAGCCATGTAAGATATGTTGCCTCTGTATAAGTTACTCTAATTCTTGGTATGTTTTGTTCAATATATGTTTCAATAAAGTTTTTATTGATATTTAAATAATCCAGAAGTTGAATTAACCATTCTTCGCCCTTATTATAGGCCGATTCAAAAGCCACCAATCCCAACAGGTTAATACCTTGAAGCTGGTATTGCCTGATCATTCTGCTTATTTTCGAATGTAGTTTCTTATTTGGAATTATCATTGCCGAAATGGCAAGGCCAGCTATATTAAAAGTTTTACTGGGAGCTACGGTTGTAATTGAATTTGATGCAGCCCATGCTGATAAGTCAGCAAAAGGAATATGTGTATGGCCAGGGAATATAATATCAGAATGTATCTCATCTGACACTACCAGTATATCATGCTTCTGGCATATATCTTCCAGCCGGGAGAGTTCCTCCTTTGTCCATGCCCTGCCCACAGGATTATGTGGATGACACAATAGTATCATTTTAACCTTATCGTCAATCTGGCTTTCCAAATCATCAAAATCCATGGTGTACCTGCCATTAATATATATTAACTGGTTATAAATAACTTTTCTCCTGTTATTCTCAACCGTTTGAAACAATGGAAAATACACAGGGGGCTGAACAATAATTTTATCACCTGGTTCTGTAAATGCATGTATTGCAAGAGCTACAGAAGGTACCACTCCATGAAAAAAAAGAATTTCTTCTTCTTTTATCTTCCATTGGTGCCTCTTTTGCATCCAGTTTATAAGCGATTGATATAGCCCGTCGTATTGAAACGTATAACCAAAAATTCCATGTCTGACTCTTTTATTAATGTCATTTAATATTTCATCTGCAACCATAAAGTCCATATCAGCAACCCACATAGGCGTTACATTTGGCTCACCGAATATCTTTTCACGCAAATCATACTTGTAGCAATGGGTATTTTCACGAGGTATTATCTGGTCAAAATTATATTTCATCTTTAGCCTCCTCCTCATGGTATTAAAACTGCTGATAAAATCAGCATATTGTAAAACGTTTATCTTTAATCCTCATATAAAGCTGTACTTAAATAACGTTCACCGGTGTCAGGTAATACTACCACGATTGTTTTCCCAGCGTTTTCTGACCGTTTAGCAACTTCCAATGCTGCCCATAATGCAGCTCCTGAAGATATCCCTGCAAGAATTCCTTCTTCTTTGGCTAATCTTCCAGCAGTTTTAAAAGCATCTTCATTAGATACTTTTATGACTTCATCGTAAATATTGGTATTTAAAACATCTGGAACAAAACCTGCACCAGTACCCTGAATTTTATGTGGTCCCGGATTGCCGCCTGTAAGTACAGGAGAATCTTCTGGTTCAACGGCAATAGATTTTAGTCCGGGCTTTTTATTCTTCAACACCTCTGACACACCTGTTATTGTACCTCCTGTGCCAACACCTGCAATAAATATATCAACCTGGCCATCAGTATCCCTCCAAATTTCTTCAGCTGTCGTTTTACGATGGATCTCAGGATTTGACAGATTTTTAAATTGTTGAGGAATAAAGGCATTGGAATGTTCAGCTTTTAGTTCTTCTGCCTTTTGTATTGCCCCTTTCATACCTTGAGATGCAGGTGTAAGCACTAATTCAGCTCCCAATGCTTTTAGAATTTTTCTACGTTCAACGCTCATACTTTCCGGCATTGTGAGGATTAGTTTTAATCCTTTTGCCGCACTAACAAATGCCAGTGCAATTCCTGTATTCCCGCTTGTTGGCTCAATAATTACCGTGTCTTTTGTAATTAAGCCTTTACTCATTGCATCAACAATCATCGCATTCCCAATACGGTCTTTTACAGAACTTGCCGGATTAAATGACTCAAGTTTCACCAAAATTGTTGCCTTTGTCCCCAGTGTAATTCTGTTAAGTTTTACTAATGGAGTATTTCCAATTGTCTCCGTAATATCATTATATATTCGTGCCATAATTATATATTTTTAGTTAATATAAACACCTTTTAACCAGAAAGTCAAATACTAAATGTTATCTCCTGGTTACTTTCATTAATTTTCTGCTGTTCTTCAACTAATTCATCCAAATGAACGGATTGCAAATACTCAATAATTTTATCATTCAATCCGTGCCAAAAGTTACGGGCAGCACATTTTTTTTCTTTCAGGCAATCTTCATCGTTTCCCAGGCATTCAATTATTTCCAGCTCTGAATTAAAAGCTTTGTATATATCATAAATAGTAATTTTTCCGGGATCTTTTTTTAACCGATAACCACTCTTTTTTCCTCCAACAGTTGTTACAAGTCCGGCTGATTTTAATGACGATATGATTTGGTCAAGATATTTAAATGAAATTTCCTGGTTTTGAGCAATATCTTTCTGATATATTCCTTCCTGGTTATTATTTAAGGCCAGCTCAATCATTGCTCTGATGCCATATCTTGTTTTTGTATTGAATTTCATAGTTTTACACTTTTATCCTACTTATTCTATAGGATTAATAGGATACAAATATAAAATATTATTTCGTATTAACAATAATACTTGAAATATTTTTAATAGGTATATTCTTAACCCAATTTACTCAATCTTTCCAATAACTCTACTTCAAGAATTTTAATATTTCGACCTTCAGTATCAATCAATCTGTCGTTCTTAAATTCTGTCATAGTACGTATAAAGCTTTTCTTTGAAACACCAATAAAATCAGCAAGTTCATTACGTGTCATAGGCAATTCAAAGGTATTGTTCTTAAAAAAAGAATTTGAAAAGAATAATAATACATCTGCTAACCGTCCTGGTAATTGTTTTCTTATTAGCCCTGCTATACGATCTACTGATTGTAACTCACTTTTGCAGGTTATTTCAACTACTTTACTGGCAAAATTTCCATTTGTTTTTATCAATTCATGGAAGAGGTTTTTATTAATAAAACATACTTCCGTATCAACAAGTGCAACAGCTGAAGTATGAAAAAACTTATCCCCAAATACAGAAGGAAGTCCGATAAAATTTCCTTCAGGTACAATTTTTACAATAAAACTTCCTACAAAACTTTCGCTGATAATCTTTACTAATCCTTTTTTTACAAAACCAATGTGAGTTGCAGGAATGCCTTTTCTATAGATACTTTCATTTCGTTTAAAACTTACTGTATGAATATCATCCTTAAACTTTTCAATCTCATCACATTTAAGTGTTTTAAAAACCTCCTCTTTAAGGGCACAGTTTAAACATTCAGTGTCTTTATGTACATGTACATCCATTTAAATTACAGGGTGAATTCATCATTAAGTTACGAAAAATTTTTTGCTAAAAAAAATAAAAAGAGGACAAATGTCCCCAATAAAAGGTGTATTGTATACTAACCTGATCGTTGTTTTTTGACCCATTTGATTATTAACTTAGATAAACATTTTAAAAAAATCTATGAAAAATAACCAAATATTTATAATCGATGATTCCAACACAAATTTGCTGCTATTGGAAGACATTTTAATGGAAGAGGGTTATGAAGTAAAAACAGATGATAACCCAAAAAGAGCATTACAAAAGATTAAAGAGAACCCTCCCGATCTCATTTTATTGGATCTCTTAATGCCCGGCCTGGATGGTTTTCAATTTCTTGACAAATTAGAGCCTCGTAACATTCCTATTATTATTATATCTGCTGATAGAAATGCGGAAAGTATAAAAAAAGCCAAAGCCAAAGGTATTTACGATTATATTATGAAACCAATAAACGTAAAGCATATCAAAGACAAAGTAAAAGAAGCAATACTATATAATAAAAACTTAAAAGCATTTGCATATGGAAACAACAACTAAGACAAAAATTAATTCCTATCTCTCTTTTAAACTGGGAGATGAGGTATTTGCAGCTAACGTGAGTAAAGTGCTTAACATTCTCGAAATGACTAAAATTACGAAGGTACCACAAGCTCCTGACTATATGAAAGGAGTAATAAATCTTCGCGGTACTGTGCTTCCTTTAGTGGATACACGCAAAAAGTTTGGTATGCCCGAAACTGAATTTACTACCAATACATGTATCCTGGTACTGGATGTAAATCTTGAAGGAGATTCGGTAATGGTTGGAGCACTAGTGGATAGTGTAAAAGAAGTACTGGAAATTGACGATAAAAGCGTTCAGCCTCCACCCAGTATTGGAAGTAAATACAAATCCGAATTTATTGAAGGCGTGGTGGATATTAATGATGAATTTGTAATGATATTGAATATGGATCTTATTTTCTCTACACACGAACTCACTGTTTTACAAGCTTCAACTGCCGAAGTAATTGCCAAAGGCAATGCCAAAGAAACAGAAGAACCGGTAAAAGAAAAAAAACCACCTAAAGCAAAAAAATAAACTAATAAAATTAAAAGATAGCCAATAATGAAAAAAAATTTTTGGATAACCTTGTTTTTTTGCTTGATATATACAACAACCTATACCCAGGAAGAAGAAAGAGAGATAACCCTTGAAGCAGGCTATGTGGGAGATTTTTTATACAATTTTGACGGAGGAATTAAAACCGGGTTTACCTATATGGGAGTGATTGACCTGGGTTTAGGTTTTGAAACTGAAAAAGCCAGGCTCTGGAAAGGCGGTGAATTTTATTTACATCTGGAAAATACACATGGGGGTTCGGGTTCGGGAAGTTTTATCGGAGACATGCAAATTGCCTCAAACATTGATAATGGCAATTATACTTATTTATATGAACTATGGTATAAGCAGGGAATGGGGCCTGTTACAATACAGGCAGGAGTAATGGATATGAATGCAGAGTATTATGGAAGTGAGAATGCCGGAAATTTTATCAATAGTTCATTTGGTATACAGCCAACTGCCTCCCTGAACAATCCTGTACCTATATTTCCCATAAATTCTCTTGGGTTGCATGTAAGATATGATGTAAACGATGCTATTGGAATACAGGCAGGGATTTGGGACGGTGATCCGGGGGATCTCGAGGATGATTTGTATAATCTGGATTATACCATGAGTGAAGATGAAGGATTTCAAATTGTAAGTGAGATACACTATACAGATGAAAATTTGGGAGGAACTTACAAATTGGGAGGATATTACCACACAGCAGATTTTGAGGATTTTAGTGATACAGGAAAAGTGGTATCGGGAAATTATGAGGTACATGTGATTGCTGACCAGTTATTATTTTCAGAAGGTGAAGACCAGGGCCTTGGCTCTTTTGTACAATTAGGATGGACCCCATCCAAACAAAATATGAACACCCTGTATATCGGGTATGGTCTGATATACACAGGTTTGCTGCCCGGAAGAGACAGTGATATTACCGGACTGGCAATGGGTTATGCCGGTATTGGTAAAGACTTCAGGGATGCTAATCCTGGTTCCAAAAAACATGAAACAGTTATAGAATTAACCTACAATGCCACCTTTGGCGATAATATATTTATTCAACCGGATTTTCAATATATTATCAATCCCGGGATAGGCGATCTGGATAATGCATTGGTGGGAATATTGCGATTTGGCATTAATTTTTAATTCTAACAAAAAAAATCGACTATGAAAAATTTAAAAATCGGACAAAAACTCATATTGAGTTTCTTTATTTTGATCCTTTTGTTTGCTGGAGCTTCAACTTACCAGTTAATACAATTAAAAAAACTGGCTCAGCTTCAGCACGACGGAGCACAAAGAGCTACTGACGCAATTGATGCCACCGAAACAAGCAGTTTGGGTTATCAACTGTATCACATTGTTGCTGATGCTCAAATAAACAGGGACTTCTCTACAGTAGAAAAAGAATGGAATGTAGTAAAAGATGAACTTCTTACAGATCTTGATCATCTTTCAACTATGACACATACCGAAGAAGAAAAAGCATGGTTAAATGAAGCACGGGATGTAAGTAATCAAATTTTAGCACATTTTGAAGATGAGATGCTCCCAATGCTAAAAAAAGATACCATAACTATCCAAAATACTGAAGTTTTGGCTCTTGATGATGAAATAAGCAAGCATGTTATGGAGCTTGAAATCCCTATCCAAAAAATCGTTACAAAAATTGACGAAGAAAATCATCAATCAGATGAGATATATGACACAACAAATCAAGCAATAACTAATATTTCAATTTTTGTGCTTGGTTTAGTAATATTGGTATCTATTGGTTTTATTGTCTTGCTTGTTAATCTCATTGCCAAACCCATCAATAAAGGCGTAGCGTTTGCCCAAAAAGTTGCTGATGGTGATCTATCTGCAAAACTAGATGTAAATCAAAAAGATGAAGTGGGGGTACTAGCAAATGCACTTAACTTAATGGTTGAACGCCTGGGCGAAATTATGACAAACATTATTGCAGGAGCAAATAATATTGCAGCAGCCAGCCAGCAAATGAGTTCCGGTTCACAGCAATTATCACAGGGAGCTACAGAACAGGCGTCCTCTGCAGAAGAAGTATCTTCAAGTATGGAAGAGATGGCCGCCAATATACAACAGAATACCGAAAACGCACAACAAACAGATAAAATATCACAAGCCTCATCTAATGCCATGGAAAAAGTCGGAGCTGCATCTCAACAAAGTCTTGATTCCATACAAAGCATTGCCGAAAAAATATCCATTATTAACGATATTGCATTCCAGACAAACATATTAGCCCTGAATGCTGCAGTAGAAGCCGCAAGAGCAGGTGAGCATGGCAAAGGATTTGCAGTAGTTGCAGCCGAAGTACGTAAACTTGCTGAAAGAAGCAAAGTAGCCGCTGATGAAATAGTTGATCTTGCAAAGGAAAGTGTGGATGTAACCGAAGAAGCAAGTAAGCTAATCGAAGAATTATTACCTGAAATACAAAAAACCTCCAAACTGGTGCAGGAAATTACCGCTGCCAGTCTTGAACAAAACAGTGGTGCTGAACAAGTAAACAGTGCAATTAACCAGCTTAACCAGGTTACCCAGCAGAATGCCGCTGCAGCCGAAGAAATGTCTACCAGTTCTGAAGAACTTGCCAGCCAGGCAGAACAACTTAAAGACCTGGTATCATTTTTCAGGTTATCTCGTGAAAAAATGCATTACGGTCAAAGCAAGCAATACAAACATCATGATGTAAAAGTTGCTCATATGGATAAACAAAAACAAAGCAAGCCCGGACAAGGAGTAAGTTTGGTAATGCATCATGAAGATGAATCAAAAGATAGTGAGTTTGAAAGGTTTTAATAAATAGCTAATACCTTTTGAAATAGCGGGGTTGGATCAGAGGCCTTTGCATTTTTACCTTAATTAAGAGTTTAATAGGTTAACTAGGTTAATAAACAGGTAATCCACAAAAAATGTAAAGGCCTTTTTTAACGACACATTTTTTAAATCTAATTAATATAATTATGAAAAACTTAAAAATCCGGTTCAAATTGTTTTTAGGATTTGCTGCCGTACTCCTTATCCTTCTTGTGGTAGGTATAAGAGAATATATGGTACTTGGCAAATTGGAGACTAAGAAAAATGACCTCTTAAAAGTGTATGAGATGGCTGATGCCATCATGGAAGCTAAATATGCAGTGCGCAGTGATATGCAATTGCTAATGGAAATTCTTACAGACAATGACCAGGAATCATTTAATAAGGATTGGGCTGATCACGAGATAGCAATGAATTCATTTGATGAAAATATCAATGCTATTATTTCTAATGCTGAGGATAATGGTTGGGGCCAGAAATATACATCCACAAAATCTGATATTAAAAAGACAGCAAATGATGTAGGAGAACACCATGATAATAATATAATCCCCAATTTTAAATCCATAAAGGAATATACGGAAAAATTATTGGAAATTGCCGGTAAAGATGAAAGCTCCGAATCTATATCTGACCTTACAGAAATTGCAGATATACAAAAGAACCTTTCCCATCTGGATGAAACAACAGATGAAGCTGGTATTGAAGTAATTACAAAACTAGAAGTTCTGGAAGAACAAATAATGAAGCTGGTTGATGGTGCTAAAACTGATATGGATCAAATGTCTGCTGCTTCCAGAAAAGAAAGTATAATACTGGTAATTGCCGGTTTGCTTTTGGCAATAATCTTATCATTGGTAATAACAAGTGCTATTGCTGTACCTGTTAAAAAAGGTGTGGAGTTTGCCAAGATCATAGCAGAAGGAGATCTGTCAGCTACACTCGATATTGACCAAAAAGATGAAATTGGGGAGCTGGCTGATGCATTAAAGGATATGGTGCGATCATTTAGAATAAGTGCCGATGTAGCCATTAAAATTGCCAATGGGAACCTGACCAAAGAAGCCGAAATACCTGAAAAAGACCGCAAAGGTGAACTACCTGAATCATTGCAAAACATGGTATTAAAACTTCGGGAAATTGTATCTAATATCCTGGAAGGATCCGATAGTATAGCATCTGCATCACAACAATTAAGTTCATCTGCGCAGGAAATGTCGCAGGGAGCCACTGAACAAGCATCTTCAGCAGAAGAAGTATCTTCTTCGATAGAAGAAATGACTGCAAATATTGAGCAGAATACTTCTAATGCACAGGAAACAGAAAAAATTTCAAGGCAGGCATCCGAAGGTATGAACAAAGTTGGTGGCGCTTCTCAGGAAAGTCTGGTATCCATCAAAACGATTGCCGAAAAAATTAACATTATCAATGACATTGCTTTCCAGACCAACATACTTGCCTTAAATGCTGCCGTTGAAGCTGCCCGTGCAGGTGAGCATGGCAAAGGATTTGCCGTAGTTGCTGCCGAAGTAAGAAAACTAGCTGAAAGAAGTAAAGTAGCAGCAGATGAAATAGTAGAGCTTTCAGGTAAAAGTGTCGGAATTACCTCTGAAGCAAGTAAACTTATAGACCAGTTACTTCCTCAAATAGAAAATACTTCCAAACTGGTTCAGGAGATCACAGCCGCCAGTCTTGAACAAAATTCAGGTGCCACTCAAATTAACAGTGCCATTCAGCAGCTTAACCAGGTAACACAACAAAATGCAGCTGCGGCAGAAGAGATGTCTACCAGCTCAGAGGAATTGTCCAGCCAGGCCGATCAGCTCCGCGGGTTAATTTCTTACTTTCAGATTGATGACTATAAATACAACCAAAAGAAACAATATAAAAGACATCACATAGAAGTAGCCAGAATGGACAAGCATCCAAAAAATACAGGAATAGATATAAAAATGCATGCTCCTCAAAATACAAATGATGAAGATTTTGAGAAATTTTAAATATGAAAAGCCAGAGCAATTGAATTATCAAACTCTGGCTTTTGATATATGATTTAAATCATCAATTACATGCTAAAATATCACAAAAAATTCTATTGTATTACAAGTTTAAAAAATTGACTATAACATTGATAATTAGTATATTTATTAAAACATCGTGATGGTTTATTTGATGTGGTTTATAGACGTTCTTTGTTGCATTTGCTGAGTAATGAACTGAAAAGAAAAACTAAAACTATATATACCATGAAAAACTTACATAATACTATGTTTTCAGCAAACATAAACCATCCGGTGAAAATACAGATTATTAATCTGTTGCAGAAGAGAAAAGCTATGACTTTTGAGGAAATCCTGGAGGAATTGTCAACTGACTATTTCTCTATTTATAAGGATTTTATTGAATTGGAGAAGATGCATTTGATTGAGAGTGAATTAACCTCTCGCAAATACAATATTAACTATAAACTGAAACCGTTTATAGAAAAAGCCATTGCTTGATATAGTGGGTAGGATGGAAAAAACAGGGCCTTTCAATTGTGGGCAGAAAGGCCCTTTTTAATGAAAAGTCGTTACAGCCTGGATATATGACGGACAATTGTACACCCTCTTGGACATCCGAGAGGGTTTTTTATTTTATCTTAATTTAAACTAATGATCATGATCAATAATCATAAATCCTTCTACAATAGCATCTGTAATAAATTTAGCCTTTTTTGCTATTCGATAATTTTGTCGAAATTTCTCAATATAACCTTCATCTTCATTCTTCTTTACTTCCTCCATAAATTGTTGTTCAATTTCTTCACCAAAATTTTTCTTTATATACTCCCTGTCCACACCCCACATAGTGCGTAACCCGGTAAGTATATAATCGTTATATTTTTCAGGAATATCCAATATTTCAGTTGAATAATATTTGTCGCCTTTTTTTACTTTTTTCATGTATTCTTTATTGTCCGAATAATTCCATTGCCGGCTTTGTAAATCATATGAATGAGCCGAGGGTCCTACGCCAAGGTATTTTATATTCTTCCAATAACTGGTATTGTGTTTTGAAAAATAACCTTCCCTTCCAAAATTCGATATTTCATAGTGAATAAAACCACTTCTTTCAGCAGCTTCAGTCAACATTTCGAACTGCTTATAGCATTCATCATCAGCTATTTCTTCAATATTATTTGCACGTATAATCTGAGACAAAACTGATTTAATTTCAAGTGTTAAGAGATAAGCAGAAAGATGCTGGATACTTAATTGAAGTGCCTGTTCCAGGCTTTTTTGCCATTTTTCAACCGGGCTTTCAGGTATAGCATAGATCAAATCAATACTGATATTATCAAATCCTGCTTTTTGAGAATCTTCTATGCTTTTTATTGCCTGAATAGCTGAATGTCTTCTGTTCAAAAATTTTAATTCCGTATCGTCAAACGATTGTGTACCAATGCTTAAGCGATTTATTCCCAATTTTTTTAGTTGTTTCAGGTATTCCAAATTTAAATCGTCTGGATTAGCTTCCAGGGTTATTTCTATATCGCTTACAAGTGTAAAATGCTTTGTAATATCTGAAAGCAATTTGTCAACTTCATCAATTGTTAAAAGCGATGGCGTACCTCCTCCAAAATAAATGGTTTCAATGGTTTCCCCGGATAGATAATCCTTTCTTTGTTCTAATTCCATACATATAGCCTGAACCATCTCCTTTTTCATACCCAGTGCAGTGCATGAATAAAAATCGCAATAGTAACAACGCGATTTACAAAAAGGGATATGTACATAAATTCCTGCCAATGTATTTAATTGTTTTACTACAAATTTAACTTTTTAATAATGTTTTTAATCTAACCTGCTTTTACACCTGTCAGGATTAATGAAATTATTTAGATATCTGTTATTATATCTTATTTACTTCTTTTATAATTTCCTTGATGATATTACTTTCGGTGATGGCTTTACCGTTCGCAAATATTTTCGCTGATTACCGCTAATTATCAAATTTTTGTTTTGCAATTATTTGCATGTTAATCTGTGTAAATCAGCGCGAAACTCATTAAAACATAAAATCAAAACTATTCAATATAACCAATCACTGCATTTGAAACTGCCCGTGGTTGAGGAGGAAGAGAATAAATATCCGTTTCGTAATCCCTGTTATATGGTGAAATATTTAATGTTTTACCATCAACTACGAGTGTGCTGCTGCCTCCGGGATCAAATCCCATGGCTTTTATCATACCAAATTTTTTCATTATTTCAGCCATATCATAATGTGTCGCACCTACAGATTCCCGAATACGACCATTTATCGTAAGTACACAAAGTATTCCATTTTCATCAATACCTACTGCAATTTTTGGACCTCTCATATCTGTATAATCTAACCTGGCAGCCTGTGTACGGATTGAATTAAGCGTTTTCCATCCTCCGGCTTCCATATCAATAGCTTCTTCTCCTTCTTCTAAAAGCATAGGTCCTGCGCCTACAGCATGTTTCACCTCCTCAAAACCATTCATTATAATATCCAGTTCCTGCCCTATTTGTAATAATTCATCCGGAAACCTATCTTTATGAAAAGAAAGCATAATGCCTACCGGTATAATTTTTACTGATTGACCTTTGGTCGAATGAATAATCTCTTTTATTACATTACCTGCTAATCTAACTATGATACGGCCATTGCCCGGAATTTTCTCTTCCGGATAAAGTAAGTCATAGTAGCATGGTTCTATTCCCGGCCCGGGATTATTATAATTTTCAGGCGTACATTGAATAAAAGTATTTTTTACTTTTATTCTGAATCCTCCGGAGCAAGTCACGCGTCGAATGTCTATACGGCCATCCTTATAAATGAGTAACCCTGACCTGTTAAATAATGGAGGGCAAATTAATTTGCCATTCGAAATTATTAATCCTAAAGGACTGCCAATGTATGTTTCAGGCAGACCAAGCTTACCGACTAATTCAGCATTTAGTATATAACCCCCATTCCAGGCTATTCGGGCTTTTTTCTTGGTTTTTAAACCAAATTCTTTTGTGAAGTCTATCACCGTCTGAGGTTTATCATTTGCAGATACGATCATAAACTGCCAATTGTCATCACGAGTATTTACTCTGGCCATAGCGCCACTCCAGGGCATATCATCAGCATATATACCGCTTACAAAAGAAGATTGAACAATAGATTTTTTCTTTTTTTCAGCTAATTCCTCAAGCAGTTGCATCAGGGGTGTTCCTTTTTCACGGGCATCTTCACGAATAATATTTCTTAATTTATCCTCACCAATGCGTGCGCAAAGGTCTTTGTAAAGCTTACTGTGCAAAGCCCGGTCAAAATCTTTTGCGGTTTGTATTGGCGTTGGATAAGCTAAAGTAGTGCGAAGGCCCGCCGGAACATATTGTATATATCCACTTTTTTCAGGAATACCAAGTATCCGGGCAGTTAAAGGATGGGTAGCGCAACCTATATGAAAACGGTCAATATCAACAATATCGGTCATAACAGCTGCATTCGTCCGGTTTGAAATAATAAACCCATTTTGCGAACGTACTTTACAAAGAATTTTTTGAGCCTCTTCGCCAATCTGTGCAAAATGAATTCCGACACTAAGTTGTTTAATTGCAACAATTCGTAGTATTCTGTATTTATATAACAGCTTCATTTCCCGTTCTTTACCTCCTAAAATATAATCCCGAAGATCAATGCTGCTCAAGCGTCTTCCCAAAGTATGTTCCTGAACAAAAATATAAACAGGAGCCAGTTTTTTACTTTTATTTTTTAATATCCTCTCTGTGAGTTCTTCTTCCAATTTTAAATTTAGCCTTGAACGGACAGATTGCAATGCAAAGAATTCCAGTTCTTGTTTTATGTATTCTCCCGGAAATATTACAACCGGAATATTCGTCTGGAGTTTTTTTATTAATTCTTTTCTATTATCGATGGATAAAAACGGTGAGGTAGTCAATTGTGATAAAGCCAAATCCCAATCGGTAAAAAAGTGAGGTGAATCGTCTACTTTATTTCTTACCTCAATATTAATAATGCGTATATACAAAAGACTTATTAATCCCGTCAATTCATGAAATGTAAAATCCTGATATGGGTAATAGTAAGTATTACGATGCCTGTAGGACATGCTATGATCATGCCGGATGCTGGTATTTCCTTTTTTAATATGAAAAATTGTATCCACTGCATTATAAAAATCAATGATCTTCTCAAACGGAATAGGCTTTTCACTACTAATAGACTTTATTATACGCATGGCATGTTCAAATACCATTCCACGTACCTCCTGTTGTTCAACCCTGAAAAAGCTTGGATCTATAAGTGACTTTAAGTACAACATAAATGACAACCGGCCGTACCCTGGCATATAATGCCTGTTTTTATGATCTATCAACTCATCCAGGTACTGATTTTTTGTATTCACCATCACTTTGTATTCTTCCAGGGCTTTTTCTGTTATTTTTAAAATCTTAGCATTAGGTTTTAATTGCAAATACAGCTGATAGCAGATATCACATAAGTTATCATCAAGAGCTTGAAGGCTAAAACGTTTTTGAACAGCCCGCCTGTTATGCAATATTTCTTCGGTATATAAATGTGGATAAAATACCCTTCGTATAATTTGTTGTACATGCTTATCTGTAATTTTCTTTCCATTAAATTCAATAACTTTTAAACGGTCTATTTCAGGCAAGTTTTCACCAATCACTTCTGAATATACTTTTTCAGGTGTATATCTGCGACAAAATATGGGTGTACCACACGCCGTAGCCTCTATTATAGGAAGTCCCCTACCTTCTGTTTTACTTGGCAGCAATACTAATGAAGCAATATTATAAAGTTCTGGTATACCCACAGGCTCTTTAAATCTTTTCTTAAACTCTTCTTTATCCAGCTCGCTAAATAAAAATGCCAGGAAAAGTCTGTTTTTTAGTTCCGGTGAAATTTCATTTTGCAAAGCAGCAAAATCGCGTAATAATTGCTCAAAATATTCGTGATGTCCGGCTGCAATGGGTCCTGTAATTATTATTGTTAACTTCAAATTGGTTGTGTTTTTCAGTTTTGCAATAAAATCACGATCCTCAAAAATTTTACTTACTAACTTAAATCCTAATTCTATTCGTTTTCGAGAAATAATTCGCGTGGGTTGTAAAAAAATTACGTTTTCTGAAAGAAAATTTTGTATAGCCCTGGTTTTAGTACCTATTAAGATTGGTTTTGGATTATGTGTATCTACCAGTTTGTTAGTCAGCGCATCATTAACTGAATAGCTTACAAGGGCCTGACGATAACGGCTTAATACTTTTTCAAATTGATGAAAAGCATTGATTTTTCTTCGTTTACTGATGTTAAAATAAACACCCGTATCAACAGCTGTGCCAACCTCTGCAACATTTGCCGGATTATGGCCATTTTTAACAATTATATGCTGATTTTGCTCCTGGTTAATGTTTACATTTATCCACGAACGTGATTCCCAGGGAAATAATGCTTCAATTTGTGAAAAGAATTCTCCTACATCTGCATTGGTGAAGAAAAAGTCGCGCGGACCTTTTTTTAAATTTTTTATTTTTTTATCCATTTTCCTGTTACCGCCTTCCCAGTAATAATCATGACTATTGTTAATAACCGGAATACCAAGAAATTCAGAAAGGATGACTACGGCCAGTGCTAAAGCAACATTGCCAGGATTTGAATTGGTATTTATAAGGTAAAGGATCTTAATATCATGCTTTTCAAGGTAGTTGCCTAACTTTTTTACAATGACTAATACCTGGTTCCAGAATTTATAAATAAGATCATTATATTCTTTGCTTCCGCGTTCCAGTTTTACAAAAAAGAAATCTTTATATAAGTCCCAGTCATCAAATCCATGGATTTCTTTAATCACATATTTTTTAGCTGTAGGGTATATGAGTTCATCAGCTTCATGATGAATAATGCCACTAATGTAATGAATAGGTACATTCTTGAAATTGTTAGCGAATATTTTAGCATATTTCCCTATTTCAACGGTTACACCATCTACCGCATAATGAAAGGTAATAAATGCAACTCCGCCTTTGCTGATTTCCTTTTTAAATTCAGCGTATGTTCCATTAAACTGAACGGGTGGTAGAGGTCTGTGTTCTTTAAAACGGTCAATAAACAACCCTAAATCAAACCAGGTGTTTATCTTCTCATTTTTAAGAGTTTTCAATAAATCATGTACTGTCATGAATTTGTTCATTGCAGCTTTTTTGATGAACGTTCTACAATATACAAATTTTTGGGAAAAGAATTGTTGTTTTTAATCGAATGGAAAAGAATGAAAAAAATGTTTACTTTGATTTATGGTAATCAAGAATGAAATATTGAAGAATCTGAATGACTTTGCTTCATTATGTAAAATATTTTTATGCATTTGATTTTTTTTCCATAGTAAGCATATATCTTAACTGGAAATAAATCCAAAATCCATATCTGAAAAAAATATTGATTTTACAAAGATTTTAATATATGGCAATAATAAAATGTTTGTTTAAAAAATACTGGAAATTAATAACTTGGGCTATAGTAATAATATACCTGAGCTTATTTAATACAGAAAAACTGGGCCGGGTTCGTCATATAAAAATTCCACATCTTGATAAAATTGCGCATTTTATGATGTATTTTATCTTAGCAATTTTGTTATACGCTTCATTAAGCAGAGACTCCGCGAAAAAAAATGTAAAAAAACCAGCTATTTCTTTTGGCATATCTTTACTATATGGTGGATTGATGGAATTACTACAGTATTTACTTACAAGTTACAGAACTGCAGATAAATATGATATGCTCTTTAATACAATAGGAGCTATTCTGGGTGTTGCTGGATATGAATTTTACAGAAGATTAAAATCCAGGCAAACTTATTAAGCTACCTATGCCACTAAATCTCACAATAATCTTTCAATTAACAAGTGCAATTTATCTTATCAATACGTCCCTGGTGACGGCCCCCTTCAAATGATGTTGTTAAAAACTGTTTTACAACTTCACGGGCTGTTTCTTCATCAATAAAACGTGCAGGAATGGCACATACGTTTGCATTGTTGTGTAGACGGGCCAGTTTTGATATTTCAGGGTTCCAGCAAACAGCTGATCGTATCCCTTTGTGTTTATTGGCAGCCATATTAATACCATTACCACTTCCGCAGAATGTAATCCCTAATTCAAATTCACCATTTTCAATGGCAAATGAAAGTGGATGGGCAAAATCCGGGTAGTCTACTGCTTCATCACTATGACTGCCAAAATCTTTACATTCATAACCGCTTTTCTCCAAAAAAGCAATAATTTTACGTTTTAGCTGATAACCTGCATGATCACTGGCAAATGCTATTTTCTTCACGGCCATTTTCTTATTTATTAATTATGAACTTATGGTTAAAAATATTTGTTGACTATATGTTAATTATTCAACAAAAAAATTTCAATAATGTCTCTTGACTTTATGAAAAATTATTCTCTATATACTTTTAAAAAGAAAAACAAAAATATAAATATTAATATTTATTGCATTTGTTCAACATGTATTTTAACAGAAAAATATGTTTAAACAAATCTTATTTTATTAGACGGATGTAATATTAACAACTTGTTAATTTCTTTACAAGAATATTGAAAATTAATTTTTTATAAAAATTTTTGTTGTTAAAAAGGTGTTTTTTAATTTTTAAATATTCAATTTGCAATACTTTATATTTTTTATTTTTAACAGTATTAACAGGATATTATAATCATAATTATTATTTATTTAAACTTTATATAATAATGAATAATATAAATAATGTTAATAACAGTATTCAAAGAAATGGATTCATCAATGTGCCTGTGGATGATAAGATAAATATTATTGATGAAATTAACAGGCTGCGAAAAGAGAAGAATGCTGTAATATTAGCTCATTATTATCAGGAAGCTGAAATTCAAGAAATTGCTGATTTTGTAGGTGATAGTTTAGCACTATCTCAAAATGCTGAAAAAACTGAAGCTGATATAATACTTTTTGCTGGAGTAAATTTTATGGCAGAAACAGCAAAAATTCTTTGTCCGGAAAAAAAGGTATTATTACCAGATTTAAATGCAGGATGTTCCTTAGCTGATTCATGTCCAGCTGATGAATTTGAAAAATTTATAAATGATCATCAGGGTTATACAGTTATATCGTATATAAACACTACTACTGAAATTAAAGCTTTAACAGATATTATTTGCACTTCCTCTAATGCTTTTCAAATTGTTAATAGTCTTCCAAAGGATGAAAAAATTATTTTTGCACCTGATAAAAATCTGGGTGATTATATAAAAAGAATGACAGGAAGAGAAAATATGGTAATATGGAATGGAGCCTGTCATGTTCATGAAGAATTTTCTTTGGAACGGATTTTGGAAATCAAAAAGGAATATCCGGATGCAAAAGTAATAGCTCATCCGGAATGTAAAAAACAAATATTATTAATATCTGATCATATTGGATCTACTGCTAGTTTGCTAAAATATACAAAGCTTGATAATAGTAAAAGATATATAGTTGCTACAGAATCTGGTATACTGCATCAAATGAAAAAATATAATCCACAAAAGGAATTTATTCCTGCTCCGCCTAAAGATTCAACATGTGCTTGTAATGATTGTAATTTTATGAAGTTAATTACTTTAAAAAAGATGTATCTTTCGTTACTTTATGAAAGTCCTGAAATAACCATTGAAGAGGAAAAACGTAAAAGAGCTTTAAAACCTATAAAAAGAATGCTTGAAATTTCTGCAAAATTAGGACTGTAAAATGAAATATCTTTTTGGTATAATCTTAATTATCATTTCAAATAATTTGTTAGGTCAGGATAAAGTTGATCCAAATGGATATAATATGT
Source organism: Bacteroidales bacterium (assembly GCA_016926235.1). The sequence goes on from JAFGOZ010000154.1 coordinate 39,687, forward strand.
TTTATTATCCAAATGGTAAAAAATCGAGCGAAGGTTATTTGAAAGAAGGAAAACCGGAAGGTTTTTGGGTAAATTATTATGTTACGGGTGTAAAGAAATCTGAAGGTGTATGGCGAAAAAACAAACTGGATAGTATTTGGGTATTCTTTACTATGACTGGTGATACTGCAAAAAAATTGAGTTATTTTAATGGTTTGAAGAATGGATATTCTTATGAATATTTTTATAATGAGAATGAAAAAAGAAATGTTATGGTCAGCAAAGAGTTATTCCTGAACGATAAGAAAGAAGGACCGTCTTATTTTTATTTAAATAATGGAAAGCTAAAAGAAATAGCTAATTATAAAAATGGACAATTTGATGGAAAGAGAATAGAATATGCTGATGATGGCAGAATAATTACAATAAATATTTATAGGGATGGGAATTTAGTTGATCGGGAAAGAATAAACAGATATGAAAATGGTTTAAGGACGGGTATTTGGAAAGAATTTTATGATAATGGAAATGTTAAAATAGAAGCTGAATATGAAAAGGATACTTTGAATGGATTATACAAAGAGTTTGATAATAATGGACTTATAAAACATATTGTAAAATATGAAAATGGAAGAATAGTAGATAGAGATTTTACTATTGATGGAAATTCCAATATTAAAAATGTTACTAAAACAGATGATAATGGAAATGTTGTATTTATTGGTACGTATAAGGATGATCTGCCAATAGGAATTCACAGATATTTTGACAGCACTGGCAACGTTACAAAAGCGTTAATGTATAATGAAAACAATAAACTGGAAAGTGAAGGAATTATTACAATGGATGGTAGAAGAGAAGGACTGTATAAAGCTTATTATGAAGATGGAAAAATTCGGGCACAAGGACAATATATTGATAATGAGAAAGATGGTAAATGGGAATTTTATTATCAAAATGGAAGAATTGAACAAACAGGTAATTATAGAATGGGAAAAGCTGTAGGACAATGGAAATGGTACCATGATAATGGGATGATATTACGAGAAGAAAATTATTTAAATGGTTTAAATGATGGACCATATGTAGAATATGATAATGAGGGAAATGAAGTTATTAAAGGTGATTATCTGGAAGGTGAAAAGGAAGGATTTTGGACGTATAAAGTTGGAGATTATAAGGAAGAAGGAAATTACATAAACGGATTGAAAAACGGGAAATGGAATGCATATTATAAAGATGGGAAATTAATGTTTGAGGGTAATTTTGTTCAGGGAAGTCCGGACGGTAAACATTATATATTTTATAAAAATGGAGAAATAAAGGAAGAGCAGTTTTATTTGATGGGTTATAAAGAAAAGACCTGGAAAAGATATGATGAATTAGGTAATTTGACCATGACAATAACCTATGAAAATAATAAGGAAGAGAAGATTAATGGTGTAAAAATAAAGGAAGATTAATATATCTTTATGGATAAAGAATTGGATATACATAAAAATGAAGAATTCAAAAACGAAATAGAGTTTGAACAAAAACTTAGACCACCATCATTTAAAGAATTTAGAGGACAGAAAAGGATAAAGGATAATCTTACAGTTTTTGTAAAAGCAGCAAAACTTAGAGATGAAGCATTAGATCATGTATTGCTTTTTGGGCCTCCGGGACTAGGGAAGACTACACTTGCAAATATAATTAGAAATGAGCTTGATGTTGAAATAAAAACTACTAGTGGGCCGGTTTTAGATAAACCAGGAGACCTTGCTGGAATCCTGACAAATTTAAAATCAAAAGATGTTCTTTTTATTGATGAAATTCATCGATTAAATCCTGTTGTTGAGGAATATTTATATTCTGCCATGGAGGATTTTAAAATTGATATTTTAATAGATAAAGGACCTAATGCCCGGACAGTTCAAATAAATTTAGATGGATTTACATTAATTGGAGCAACAACAAGACCTGGTTTATTGACCAGTCCTTTACGTGAAAGATTTGGAATTAAGCTAAATCTGGAATATTATGATGCAAAAACGCTGGAATCTATCGTTAAAAGATCATCGAAAATCATAAAAATAAAGATTGATGATGACGCTGCTTTTGAAATTGCGTCAAGAAGCAGGGGCACACCGCGTATTGCGAATGCATTATTGAGGAGAGTTAGGGATTTTGCTCAAATTAAGGGAAAGGGATATATCGATATGGAAATTGCGAAATATTCATTGGAAGCACTTAGCATTGACCGAAATGGACTGGATGAAATGGATAATAGAATTTTAACTACCATTATTGACAAATTCAAGGGTGGGCCTGTAGGTATTACTACTATTGCCACAGCAGTAAGTGAAGATACAGGTACCATTGAAGAAGTTTATGAACCATTTTTGATAAAGGAAGGATATATTAAAAGAACACCACGTGGAAGAGAAGTTACAGAATTAGCTTATAAACATTTAGGAATAATTAAAGAGGGAAATAACGGATTATTGTTTTAACCTATTAAACTTTCTGATTTATTTTTTGTTAAATAATCATTAAGCAGATTATATACTATAGAAAAAATTATATCATAAAAAATGAAACATACAATTGATCTTCGATGGATAGATAAAATGGCTTTTGAAACGGAAGTTAACGGACATACACTTATATTGGATGCAGGTGAAGATGTTGGGGGTGAAGATCGCGGGCCCAGACCTAAACAATTGATGCTGGTTTCATTGGCAGGTTGCACAGGGATGGATGTTGTTTCAATACTAAAAAAAATGAGGGTTGAGCTGGATTATTTTAATGTGCGCGTTGAAGGCGATGTTAGAGAAGAACATCCAAAGAAATATGAAACCATAAGAGTAATTTATGAGTTTAAAGGAAAAGAACTGGACATAGAAAAATTAAATAAAGCTGTAAAATTGTCTGAAGAAAAATATTGCGGAGTTAGAGCGGTTTATGAATCTGCTATTAAGATTACGAGTGAGATAAAAGTGTTGGAATGAAAAACGGGGTGAGAACGTATCATATTGTTGTTTCTTCTGTTATTACTTTTGTAAGTATAACTATATTAATATTATATGGTTATTTATTAGGTAATATTGTGAATGAGGGAATATATAGTAAAATGCATTTGAAATACAATGTCACGAAAGCACAATTTCTTATATACATATCAATTATTATTTCAATATCATTATTGGTAATAATAAATCAGATTGTATTTCTTATTCGACGAAAACGTGATAGGCTTAAATTTACTTACTTAAGTTATTTGGTATTTATAATATTTATTGTTATTGGCGGGTTGTATATGAATATACGATAAAAAAGTTACAGGTTAGCTGTAAATTGGCTTAAAAATCTCACATCATTTTCAAAGAAAAGACGAATATCCTTAATTTCAAATTTCAGCATCGCAATACGTTCAATCCCCATACCAAAAGCAAAACCTGTATATTTTTGAGGATCAATATTCATATTTTCCAAAACAGCAGGATCCACCATACCACAACCCATTATTTCTAACCATCCGGTATATTTACATACATTACATCCTTTGCCTTTACATATTCTGCAACTGATATCCATTTCTGCAGATGGTTCAGTAAATGGAAAAAAGGATGGCCTGAGCCGGATTTGTGTGTCATGGCCAAAAAATTCTTTGGAGAAATAAAGTAAAGACTGCTTTAAATCTGCAAATGAAACATTCTCATCAATATATAAGCCTTCAATTTGATGAAATATACAATGTGAACGCGCTGAAATTGCTTCATTACGAAATACGCGGCCTGGCATAATTATACGAAATGGAGGTTTAGATTTCTCCATAGCCCTGATTTGTACAGATGAAGTATGCGTACGCAGAAGAATTTCAGGATTTGTTTCGATAAAAAAAGTATCCTGCATATCACGGGCAGGATGGTTAGGAGGAAAGTTTAATGCAGAAAATACATGCCAATCATCTTCAATTTCCGGACCTTCAGCAACAACATAACTCATTCGTTTAAAGATTGAGCAGATCTCATTTTTAACTATAGAAATTGGATGTCTGGAGCCCGGAATAAATGGATATCCTGGTAAAAAATAATCAAAAGTACTTTGAGAAGATGAAGTATCTGAAATCTTTTCTTTAAGCTGATTAACTTTATTAAGTGCAGTTTGTTTAAGTTCATTCAAAAGTTGACCAATCTCTTTCTTTTGATCGTTGGGTACATCTTTGAAATAGGAGAATAATGAAGAGATTTTACCTTTTTTGCTTAAGTATTCTATCCTGAATGCTTCAATATCATCATGATTTATACTATCAAATGAATTAACTTGTGATAGCAGTTCGGCAATCTTTTCGCGCATAGCTTAGTTCTTTAGTTTTTCGATTGTAAAAGTAATATTTTTTAATGGACGTTTTGCATTATTAACTTGTTGTGCAGCAATTTTATCAACGACAGCTAATCCTTCTACAACCTCGCCAAATACTGTATAGTTATAGTCCAAATAGGGTACACCGCCTATGGTTGTATACGTTTTTACCTGATTATCATTGAACTGGGTATTCATTTGTTTTGATAATAAATTTAATTCTGGTAAGGTATAAACCTTACCCTGAACAATATAGAACTGGCATGAAGACGATTCCTTAAGAGGGTTTACCTGATCTCCTTTTCTGGCTGCAGCAAGGGCACCTTTTTTGTGTATACAGTTAATGTTAAATTCAGCAGGTATGGTATAATTTAATCCTCCATTGCCAAGTACCTTATCTGATGGTGCATTTTTAGAGTCCGGATCACCTCCCTGAATCATAAAATTCTGAATTACTCTGTGAAATAGCAGATCTTTATAAAACCCCTGGTTGATGAGTTTTATCATATTTTCCTTATGCAAGGGAGTTTCATCATACAATTTAAAGGTAATGTTTCCAAATTCTGTCTTAATTATATATAATTCATTGCTTTTTTGTTGTGAGTAAGCGCAGTTAAAAAAAGTTAAAATGGTAATCTGAATTATTCTATGTCTCATACTATCGAGGTTTTAAAAGTTAATATATAAATGATGATTGGTTATTTGTATTGTTAAAAAGAAGCAAAAATAATAAATATTGATAAGGTGATTAACAATTGAAAACTATATACATTTGTAGCTTAAAATTGTAAGACTTGAAAGATCTTAAAATTCTTGCAAAGCAAACTGCAATATATGGGTTGAGTTCAACACTGGGCCGATTTTTAAATTACCTGCTTATATTTTTGCATATGAATGTTTTCAATCCTTCTGATTTAGGGGTTGTTTCAAATTTATATGCATATTTTGGATTGCTTATTGTTGTATTAACATATGGTACAGAAACAGGATATTTTAGATTTGTTGAGAAGGAAAAGGATAAGGAAAAAATTTATAGTACTCTTCTTAGTTCACTATTCATTACTTCAGGTTTATTTATACTGATTACACTATTGTTCCCGGAATCAATAGCAAAAGCTATTAATTATGAGCATAACAAAGAATATATTGTACTATTTGGGATTATAATTGGCTTGGATACATTTTGTTCTATCCCATTGGCAAGACTTAGGCATGAAAATAAAGCCATGTTATTCGCTAAAATTAATATTATAAGCATCGTAATAAATATTGCGCTAAATCTGTACTTTTTGCTTCTTGCACCGTATTTGAGCAGGATAATTCCAGAAAATAGTATTTTCAATATTTTTAATGGAACTACTTCTATAGTGTATGTATTTATAGCTAATCTTATTGCAAGTATAGGAAAATTTATAATGTTATTGTTTTCATTAAAAATTTATAGAATTGAGTTTGACTTTACTTTACTAAAGAAAATATTGAATTATTCTTATCCCATTTTAATAATTGGAATTGCTGGTGTAATTAACCAGAGTGCTGATAAGATGATTATGCCCTTTTTAATTGACAAAGCAGATGACCCGTTAGGTCAGCTAGGAATATATGCTGCAAATTATAAATTATCTGTAATTATGATTGTATTCATTCAAATGTTCAGATATGCAGCTGAGCCTTTCTTCTTCTCAAAAGCTAAAGATGATGACGCAAACATTGTTTATGCTCAGGTAATGAAATATTTCGTGTTGTTTTCATTGGTAATAACAGTGGCCACTGTTTGTTTTATTGATTTATTCAGGTTAGTTGCATCGGATGAATATTTTAGCGGATCTAAAATAGTTCCTATTGTATTGATAGGAAATGTTTTCCTGGGAATATTTTATAACCTGTCTATTTGGTATAAATTAAAAGACCTTACTTTATATGGTGCTTTAATAGCTGTTATTGGAAGTATTGTTAATATAGCCTTAAATATTGTTTTAGTACCAAAAATAGGTTACATGGGTGCTGCATATGCATGTATATCCGGATATTTTATTATCATGATTATAGCCTATATATGGGGTCAAAAAGTTATGCGGATAGATTATCCGGTAAAAGAAATAACATATTATTTCTTATTCGCTTTAAGTATTATAATTACTAGCCGTTTAGTAAAACTTAACAATATGGTTTTAAATTATGCCTTTAAGACTATATTATTTTTTATTTTTACAGGGCTCATTTTTTATAATGAGAGAAAAATATTTTTTGAGATTATAAGAAGTAGATATGGTCGTAAAAGTCGTAAATAAATCGAAACATGAATTGCCTCAATATAGCACCGCTTTATCTGCCGGTTTGGATCTGCGTGCAAATATTGAACTGCCGATAATTCTTAAACCTTTAGAGAGAAAACTTGTCCCAACGGGTTTATTTATCGAATTGCCTGAAGGATATGAAGCACAAATACGTCCACGAAGCGGGTTAGCCATAAAACATGGCATAACTGTTTTAAATACACCTGGAACCATCGATGCTGATTATAGGGGAGAAATAATGGTTATTATGATTAACATTTCTAATGATGAATTTACCATTAATGATGGAGAAAGAATCTGTCAAATGGTAATAAATAAACATGAAACTATACAATGGCAAATTGCTGAAGAATTAGTTGAAACAGATAGAGGAGCAGGTGGATTTGGCCATACAGGAAAGCACTAGATCAATTTTAGAAAAATGTAAGAATGAAACATCCATGATAAATCTTTTAACACACACGAGCATGATTATAAACGACAATCATCCGCTCAGGTAAAAGCTTCGTGGAT
>JAFGOZ010000155.1 GCA_016926235.1 Bacteroidales bacterium
AAAATAACCGAAGGTTATTACGACGCAAGTACGAACATAATCAGGGCAAATATATAACCTGCGTCGGAAAGCAGGGACACAAGTTATTTCCGTTGATGTTTGATTCAACAAATCACGAGGACTTTGCGTGAAATTAATTACCTTTTTGGACAGCCCCTTTTTAACCCTAAAGTATTAAAATATTATCCATGAACTGGAGCAAACTCTTCGGTAGAATAAGCCCCTGCTTTAATTTTCTTTGCTACTTCGGCAAATGCGTCAACGGTAATTTTTACGTCTTCCAGGGTATGGGCCGATGTTGGTATGATACGCAGCATAATGACACCTTTCGGCACAACAGGATAAAGTACCATAGAGCAGAAAATGCCATAATTTTCACGCAAATCGTATATAACCTGTGTTGCCATGGCTACTGTTCCTTCAAGGAATACCGGGGTAACACATGATTCAGTTTTTCCTAAATCCATACCTATAGACTTAAGGCCGCCTTGCAAAGCCTTCACAACATCCCATAGTTTTGTACGAAGACTACTATCATTAATTAGAAGCTCCAGGCGCTTTAATGCCCCAATTACCATAGGCATAGGAAGAGATTTAGCAAATACCTGTGAGCGCATATTGGGTTTCAAATAATTTATTACCCTCTTTTCGCTTGCTACAAAAGCACCAATACCTGCCATAGCTTTAGCAAATGTAGAGAAGTATATATCAATATCTTTTTGAACGCCAAAATGTTCACCGGTACCGACACCTGTTTTGCCCATGGTGCCAAAACCGTGCGCATCATCAACTAGTAATCGGAAGTTATATTTTTTCTTAAGGGCAATAATATCTTTCAGGTTTCCTAAGTCCCCAGCCATTCCGAATACACCTTCGGTAATAACAAGGATGCCCCCTTTTGATTCTTCAACCAGTTTCGTAGCTCTTTGCAGACCTTTCTCAAGTTGTTCCATATTGTTATGGCCATATACGAAACGTTTACCAATATGAAGGCGCATGCCGTCAAGGATACAGGCATGTGATTCAGAATCGTATACAATGACATCATTCCTGCCTACCAAAACATCAATGATAGAGACCATGCCTTGATAGCCATAATTTAAAAGGAAACAGGATTCTTTTTGAACAAAAGCTGCCAGTTTGTTTTCCAGTTCTTCATGGTATTTTGTTTGGCCTGACATCATTCTGGCCCCCATGGGCGCACCCATGCCAAATTGTGCAGCACCTTCAGCATCAGCTTTACGTACTTCGGGATGGTTGGCAAGACCTATATAATTGTTTAAGCTCCAGTTCAAAACTTCTTTGCCTCTGAATTTCATTCGAGGACCAATTTCACCTTCCAGTTTGGGAAACATGAAATACCCATCGGCATAGCTCCAATACTGGCCAAGTGGGGTTGAATCAACATTCATTTTATCAAAAAGATCCACGGCTTTAATTTTTTAAGTTAATAAATCAGGCACAAAAGTAATACTTTTTTGGAGATTTGAATAAGTATAAAAACTTATAAGAATTAATATATCAAACATTCGACAAGGAAGAAAAAATTCAGCCATTACCCCTCCGTCCTTCGGCCACTTCCCCGAGGGGAGGACATCTTCTAAATAAAGACTCGTTCAAATCATTGAGGCCAACCTGCAATGCTGCCAATTGAAAAGACATAATTTAGTAGTAACCCTACGCAAAAGTTGTAATAGAAATAAATAAGCAGAGAATTTTGCAATAGCGGTGTGTAAGCTGGTGTGGCGCGTTAGCCCGACGGAATGCGCGGCAGAGCGTTCATTCCGTCTTGATTTTTTTGTTACTTTTTGTATTAAGACAAAAAGTATAGGAATAAAACCATTCTATATCACATCAGCTAGTTATAAATTGCTATTCCAAGCCTGTATACCTTTGTATGGTTTGGCAGTTTGCATTTGCTGGTGGTAGTCCAAATCATCGCGGCCAACCCACAGGTCCGCCGCGGCGGAACGCCTCCATTTGGATTGGCCCACCCGCATTACTGCCATTTGATAAGGAATTCTATCTACCTATCTTTTGCAAATGTTTTAGGCAAAATTTTAGATTATTTATAATTTTTTATTTCTGAAAAACAATTTCCACCTTTGTAAAAAAGCATTTCATAATACAGTTTAAACCTGGCATGACAAATTCACCTGCTATTATTACCATCAAAGACGTACATAAATCTTTTAAAGACGTGCATGCAGTGCGTGGTTTGAGTTTTAACCTGGCAAAAGGAGAGTTCCTGGCTTTACTGGGCCCAAATGGTGCCGGAAAAACTACGATGGTTGAGATGATAGAAGGAATCCAGAAACCGGATTCCGGCGAAATACTGATAAAAGATATGAATTGGAGTGCCCATAACCATAACAAGCTGAACCGGATATTGGGCATTTCCTTGCAGGAAACATGGTTTATTGAAAAACTTACTGTTAAAGAAACCCTCATGCTTTTTGCCTCATTTTACAAGCTTGATTACAACAGGGTTGCCGAAATTATCGCCATGGTTCGCCTGGAGGAAAAGAAAAATACTTATGTAAAAAACCTCTCCGGCGGTCAGCGTCAGCGACTGGCTATTGGAATATCACTTATAAATTATCCTGAAATATTGCTTCTGGATGAACCTACAACAGGCCTTGATCCTACCGCCCGACGCGAGATATGGAATATACTGGTGGAGTTGAAAAGGGAGAAGAATATTTCAATGATACTTACTACGCATTATATGGAGGAAGCGGAACGACTTTGCGACAGGATCATCATAATTGATCATGGAAAAATACTGGCCAGGGGTACTCTTGATGAATTGCTGGACCAATGTGGGGCAAAGGAGATTATCGAGGTGGCATTTGACAAGGATGAATTTGACTTTGGAAAACTCCCGGGTGTGTTTAAGGTTCAAAAGAGTGAATTAAATGTAAGCCTGGAAGTGGAGAAAATAGTGGAAACCTTGCCCGTTTTACTAAAAATGACTACCGAACAAAAATTGAAGATAAATACACTGGAGTGCCGGAAAGTTACACTTGACGATCTTTTTATATCAATGACCGGCAGGCATCTAACTGAATCATAAAAGCATGAAACATCCGTTAATACAACTGACATTTGCACATATAAAGGAATATGTAAGGGAACCAGGGGCATTATTCTGGTCATTCGGATTTCCTATTTTAATGGCACTGGGACTTGGAGTTGCCTTTTCAGGGAAAAAGCAAATTGTGCATAGTGTAGCTCTTGTGCCATCGCATATTCAATCTGATACCATTGTTGCCAGCCGTATACTCTATTCTGAGGTCGAGATGGGGGATACAACCCTGGAAAAAACCTTCGAATCAGAATTCGGTAAAACTAAATACAATTTTTACATAACCGACTGGAATAATGCAGAATTGTTGATGAAGCGGGGGATGGTATCGTGCATTCTTACAGAAAAGAATAATGCCATTACCTTTCACAGCGATCCATTAAATCCTGAGGCAGAACTTATAGGTATCCAATTGGATGAATACTTTAAAACCGGCAATCCAAAGACCTTCCGGGGTGATCTGGAACCTCTTTACACAAAGGGGTTGCGTTATATTGATTTTTTAATACCTGGTTTGTTGTGTCTCAGTACCATGATGTCGGTAATGTGGGGTGTTTGTTATTCTTTAATTGAGCGGAGATCGAAGAAATTATTACGGAGGATGATAGCCACACCGATGAAGAAGTACCATTTACTCCTTGCCATGTGGGCTTCAAGGTTGATGATACTTATTTCAGACACGATTATCCTGCTAGTTTTTGCCCGGCTTTTTTTTCACATTGAAATTCAGGGGCAAATTTTCGCGCTGATACTTCTGCTGATCGCCGGGAATTTCTGCTTTTTTGGGATATCCATCCTTATTTCATCGAGAACATCGAATCTTCAATTGGGTAATGGTCTCATCTCGCTCGTTACAACGCCTATGATGGTACTGTCAGGAATTTTCTTTAGTTATAAAAACTTTCCGGCTTGGTTGATCAAAGGGATAAAAGTTCTTCCCTTAACGGAGCTGGTAGATAATATGCGGGCAGTATTTAATGAAGGGGCAGGACTGGTGCAGGTATGGCCGGGGGTAGTGATACTTACAGTTACGGGAATTGTGTTCTTTTTTGCCGGTATCCGTATATATAAGTGGTATTGATTATTGATATATTTATTGAAGTGTAAGGTAATAATACAAATGATCAAAAAACAGGTTTTATATGGGTATGTACCTGGATTAATTGTATTAGTGTAAAGATAACACATAAAAACTGCCAGAATCTTGTAACAGAGGTTCAGGATGCCAAAAATTGCCAGGAAAAATACTGGTAGCAATATTTTTCTTATTGCAATAAAATTGAAGCGGACAAGCTCTCTATTAGCTATAACCTGCCTGAAGGAAGACTGACTTCATATCTGCTACATCCGTCGGTTAGCCCGGATATGCTCATTGCCTGCGCCGATCTGTTTGCTTGTCGGCATACAGGTGATTGGTGTTTTCACCTATATTTGATTTCTATTCAAAATGGATTTACCCTTGCTGCTAATGGCTAACACAATAATCTGTCCCCATTTTGACTGAAAAGCAACTATAAAATTTCTATTTGCTTTATAAATGTCGATTTTTGATTGATATCTGACGATAATATATTCTTAAAAGGTATAAATTTAACTATTATGTAAATGACAAAAACAGCTAATGAAGACAGGTTTGTCATTAATACTTTTACCTATTGGATTCGCATGCAAAAACAAATTTTAAAATAAGACCAGCTAAACACTTAACCATAATTACTAACTAAATCCAATTACTTATGAAAAATTTACTTCTATTAGTAACATTGTATTTATCTACTACACTCTTGTTTTCACAGACAACGTATGATAACTACAATGCAAATTTTTCGACATTTACAAACCAAAATGTCACATTAACAGGTAAAGGTATGCTAACTCTTACGGCCACATCTAATGCCCTAAGTGGCAGTACTGTTAATCTTGCATCAGACAATGTCTGGATTTATTTTCCAAACATGAAACCATCTGTAGTTATAAATTCTGAACTGTCGCGCATAAGAATTAAGGGCGCTACAGCCACTCATGGTAGCAATTGTAGGGTTGCCATATACCTTCAGGGGTCAATGGTAATTCCACATTCTTCAACATTTTCGGCCTTAACCGTTTATGCTGATAACAACCTTACCGGATCTTCAAGCAGCTTAAACATTAACAGGCATTACAAAAGCAGTGACTTAGGTTCAATGAATGACAACATACAATCGTTTCGATTGAAAAAAGGCTACATGGCAACTTTTGCAGCTAATGATGATGGTACCGGCGTTAGTCGTGTTTTCATAGCCAGCGAAGGTGATGTAGTTGTCAGCGCTATGCCTTCAGGCCTCTCAAACACCGCATCAATGATTGTTGTGCGACCATGGAACTGGACAGCAAAAAAGAGCTGGAGAGGTGGAACAACAGGTACTTCGGGAGCCGACAGGTTTGGTTGCACATCGCGATATGATTATAACAACGATGGTACTTCAACTGTAGATGTTGAATATGTACCCATGCGTCATAACCCGAATTGGAATGCATACAGTAACTTTTATGCCAAGTATGACTGCACTCATGCTTTAGGTTTCAATGAGCCTAACAATTCTGGCGATGATGGTTATGCAACCGTGGCAACTGCTATTGGCCAATGGCCAAGTATGATGGCATCCGGGTTACGGGTTGGAACACCGGCTTGCACAGATGGCGGGTTAAGCTGGCTATATGATTTTGTTGATCAGTGTGACAATTTAGGTTATAGGGTTGACTTTGTAGCATGGCATTTTTACAGGGCTTTTCAATCAGCTGATCAGTTATATGATCAACTACTGGCAGTTTATCAAAGAACCGGCAGACCAATATGGATAACAGAGTTTAATAATGGCTGTAACTGGACTTACGAAAGCTGGGTTCCAAGTCTTGAGGATAATCGTGCGAAAATTCAATCATGGATTGACAGGCTAGAAACAGCTCCTTTTGTTGAAAGATATATGGTATGGGATGGTTGTAACGAAACATTAAGAATGACCAACTCCAGTACCGGTGAATTATATCCTGCCGGTGTAGCCTACCAAAGCAAGGTATCAACAATGGCATATACAGATGATTATTATACAAACGATATGGGTTCTTCTGATGTTGCCGGGATCGTTCAGATAAAAAACAGGGGAACAGCACTGTTGCTTGATAGTTATGGAAGCACTACCAATGGTGCTGCTGTTATGCAAAATTCGAATACTTCAACCAGTAACAATACAAAATGGGAACTTGTTCCTGCAAGCAGCTCATCCGGATCAATTTATTACTATATCAAAAACGTTGGAACTGGTTTATTTATTGATGGCTATGGCAGAACAACAAATGGTTCAGATTTAGCTATGTATGCAAATACCACTACCCATGTTAATGCCCAATGGAAATTTGAAGCTTTTAATGGCAATTACTACAGGATTAAAAACAGGGGGACCGGATTGTACATTGATGGTATGGGTAGAACAAGTATCGGTAGTGCTGCCGGGCAATATGCCAATACAGTTAGCGCTAACGCGCAATGGGAAATTCTCACAACAGGTGCTAGTAGTCCTTCTACTCTTGAAGGTACATACCAGATACAAAATCGTGGAACAGGTATGCTTATAGATGGGTATGGTTATACAGAAAATGGCAGCTATGCAAGACAATATTCAAGTTCAACCACACACCCTAACTCTAAATGGGATTTAATAGCCACTGGCGACTATTACCAGATTAAAAATGTGGGAACAGGTATGGTGCTTGACGGTTACGGAAGAACTGCGAATGGTTCTGCAGTTTCTCAATATGCAAGCTATACTACCCATAACAACTCAAAATGGATACTGATACCTGGCGTAGGTTCTGATGGTATAACTTATTATTATATCCAAAATGTTGGAACAGGACTTAAAATAGACGGTTACGGTCGCACAAACAATGGCGATGAATTGGCCCAATATAGTAACACTACCACCCATGTAAATGCGCAATGGAAACTTATTAAAACTCTTAAATCTGTTCAAATAGCTACTTCTGCATTTGATGAAGTAAAAGAACAAGGAATAGAAGTATATCCAAATCCTGTGACAACTGTATTAAATGTTCTATTACCTGAAGGTTTTGAAAAAGCAGAATTGTCAATTTATAACAGCATTGGTATTCGCGTAATGTCCATATCAAATGTAACAAGTGCTATAGATGTAAGCAATTTAGATAAAGGCCTGTATTATATTTGTGTTGTTTGTGAAAAAGATATGAAAACTATTAAATTTGTTAAAAATTAGAATTTTCTTCAATCATTTAAAAAAAGAACTGTTGGAATACAGTTCTTTTTTTTTATTGAGTGCTGTCCGGAAGGTCAATTTATGGAGATCAGGAAAAATTATTAAATAGACTGAATTATTACGAGAGCAGCGTTTGTTATCCCAGCTGATCTGGATATATAACAAAGCTGCTCTCGTCTATCTATTACAGGCATATTCAAATATAAGCACACATTTAATTAGAAATTAAAATGCACTTACTTTTTGTTACCAATGGCTTACAAATTGATAAAAGGCAAAAGCTGATATCCGAAAGCCAATAGAGTCTGCAGTCTATTGCATTCTTCAAAAAAAGAAGTAAATTCCGATTTTCGGGACGGCCGGCTTTTATTGTATGTTGGAAGTATAAAAAACAGACTCGACACCTTGAAAAGATATAAAAAGAATGAAATCATTACAAAAACGGATTAATTGGTATTGTGCTTCGAAGACAAAGCTGTGTAATTTGAGGGGAACCGGGCTTGCGAGTTTACTGAAGCGATTTTTTTGTTTTTTCTCGCTGCGCAAAGATAAAGAAAACCTGCTGCACAAAACAGCACTATTTCTAATTCATTGATAAAAAATATTTTAGCCAGATAAAACAATTAAGACTTCTGATTATTCTGATAATTCTAACTCTTCCTGTTTTAAACTTAAATGCATCAGGAATCAGAATTACAAATTTACAAACTGAATATTCCCGGACGCCTTTAGGTATTGACGTAGAGCATCCAAGGTTTAGCTGGCAAATGGAATCTGAGAAACCGGGATGTTACCAAACAGCTTACCAGATTTTTGTTTTTAATGAAGCTAATCGGGAAGTATGGAACTCAGGAAAAGTCTCAAACAGCGAATCATTGAATATTCAATATAAAGGCGATTCGTCAATGCCCTGCACAAGATATAAATGGCAATTGATTGTCTGGGATCAGGAGAAAAAGAAGCACACAGCAGAATCGTGGTTCGAGACAGGTTTAATGGATTACCCTGCATCGGCCTGGGATGGTGCCAAATGGATAGGAGGAAGGGATAACAACTTAGTTCTTTATTCGCAATACCTACCCGTATTTAAAATAAATTTTACCGTACAGTTGGATGAGAAATCAAACAGTACCAAAGCGGGATTTATATACGGCGCAAATGATGAGCACCTGATGGATAAGAATAAAAATACCTATAAGCTCTAAAATAAAAAGGACAGTTCATTTATTTTGTTGGAGTTGGATATTACTCCCATAAACTTAAATGGCAGAGCTAGGTTAAATATTTACAGGGCAGGATATACTCCCAACGATAATGCAGACAGCCCATTAAAGAGCTTTGAAATTTCACCCTCAATCATTAACAATCAAAACCGATATGAGCCTCATACCGCATTTCTTTCGTGCCACTTATTTCCTTACCCCGCCATGCCTCATATTATAATTATATTTAATAATCTTTAATTATCTTTAGTGTTTGAATTATGAAAATTAGTACTTGCATGGATTATGAAACAATTGGCTTTACATATATTTAAATCAAAATATTTGATATGGCCTGTAATCTTCTTTACCTTAATTACTTCAGCAATTATAGTCTATTTTTCCAACATTGAGGATATTATTATTTTTCCAGACCTGGAAAACTACAGCTATAATTATTATACGGATGAATCCAATGGCGGAAATTCCCAGGTAGTAGAATTTATTGTTTCTGACTCAATTATCAGGTATGATTTTTATCTAAAGGCAGGATTTCAAAGCCCATATGTAGGCATGACCATCTCACCTTTAGTAAATAAATATATAAATGCGAGAAAATGTAACCAGATACGTATTACTGTTTTAGGGAGGAATATCGACAGAATAGGCATATCTTTATATACATCCCCAATTAGTTTTGCTGGAGATACAAATCAGGATGAAACACTTTATCATTCTTATTTAAATATCTCAAGTCGAAAGGAGATTTATACAATTCCAATAAATCAACTCAGTTATCCGGAATGGTGGGAGGATTTGCATCATATACAGGAAAATCAAAAAAACAGACCTGATATGGATAAAATACTACATTTAAATATAGGTTCGGCTTATGCTCAGGATATTGATAACAAAAAAACGCTGGAAATATATTCAATTGCATTTACCAGAAACAATGAAAAACTCTTTTTAGTAGTAAGTTTTGTATATTGTATATTAATTTTATTGAATTTTGGAGTACTCTATTTGATATCATTCAGAAAGAATAGATATGCTGAAATTACAGTTTCATATAAACCTCTGGATATTACTAATAAAAAAACAGGTGAAGAAAAATGTATAGATTATATAAACAATAACTATGATAAAAGTGACCTTTCTCTTGAAATGATTGCAAAAGAAACAGGTATTACAACACGTCGGATAACTACTATTATTCGGGATTCATATAATTGCAATTTTAAAACCTATTTAAACCGGATACGAATAAATGAATCCAAAAGGTTTTTAACTCAGACAGATTTGAGTATCGGTGAAATAGCTTATACAGTAGGTTTTAATAATCAAAGTCATTTCAACAGGGTATTTAAAAATGAAATGCATATCAGTCCCTCCGAATTCAGAGAACAACAAAAGTCTTGATTTTTTTTAAAGAAAAGGACATTTTTGTTTTAAAAAGGATTTCAGAAAACGGTTTTTGCAAAAAGATTTACCATTTTTGTAAAAGGAGTTGTTTTTAGGAAAACTATTATTGCAAAAGTGTATTGTCTGGCTGACAAATCACTATAAACTTTTTATCAATAAAAAATATGAAAACATCACGTAACGTATTCTTAATTTTGGTATTTATTTCGATTTTCAGCTGTGAAAAAGAAGAAACAAACACCCTTGAGGTAAGGCCTTCAAATATAAATTTCGGAGCAGAAGGAGGCAGTGAAATGTTAACTGTTTTAACAGATGCTGATTCCTGGGAAATCTACAATCCTGCACCTGAATGGATCTCATTATCAAGGTATGGTGGAAAGGAGAAAGCTGCTAATGTTACAATTACCGTGGATTCAAAATCGCTTGAACTTCGGGATACAACCCTTGTTGTGAAAGCAGGAAATGCAAAACCGGTAAACATTACAATTTCTCAAAAAGCATCAGATTATCTTTACAATATTTCTGTCAGTTCTTCAAGCCTGACATTTACACGTGCAGGAAACAAAACCAGTATTAGTATTACAACCGATGCCCCGGGATGGATATTAAGCAACAATGCTGACTGGCTTGATTTTAGTACAAACACAGGAGTCACCGGTGCTACAACAATCAATATTACTGCTGAAGAAAATCCAGGAAGTAATCACAGGTATGACACCATTACATTTAGCGCTGAATATGCTCCTGATGCAATTATTTATGTAAAACAAAATGGAGAGATCTATCCAAGCTATAATACAAATCCCATTGAACCGGACATGACTGGTATGACCAGTAGTGCAGTAAGTATTGCCAGCAAAATGAAAATTGGCTGGAATATCGGGAATACGTTAGAGGCTATTGGAGGCGAAACGGCATGGGGTAATCCTTTAGTAACGGATGCATTGATCAAATTAGTTAAACAGAATGGTTTTAATGCAATACGTATACCTTGTTCATGGAACCAGTATCTGGCCAGCAGTTCTACTGCTCAGTTAAAAGCAGACTGGCTTGACCGGGTAAAAGAGGTTGTACAATATTGTGTAAATAACGATATGT
This sequence comes from Bacteroidales bacterium, assembly GCA_016926235.1. The sequence goes on from JAFGOZ010000155.1 coordinate 11,085, forward strand.
ATGTTATACTCAATATCCACTGGGATGGCGGTTGGCTTGAAAACAACTGCACAGTGGCTAAGCAGGAAGAGAATAATGCTAAACAGAAAGCCTTTTGGGAACAAATTGCAACACATTTGAGGGATTTTGATGAGCACTTACTTTTTGCAAGTGCTAATGAACCAAATGTCGAAAACGCCACCCAGATGAGTGTATTAATGTCATACCATCAGACTTTTGTTGATGCCGTGAGATCTACAGGAGGAAAGAACAGTTACCGGGTACTGGTTGTGCAGGGACCATCCACAGATATTGAAAAAACAAATACCCTGATGACCACGATGCCTACTGACGAAATTGCCGGGAGGATGATGGCCGAAATTCACTACTATACACCCTATCAATTCTGTTTAATGACGGAGGATGCCAATTGGGGGAAAATGTTTTACTACTGGGGATCCGGGTATCACTCTACAACAGATACAGAGCGCAATGCAACATGGGGGGAGGAATCAACCATGGTAAGTTTGTTCGGACAGATGAAATCAAAATTTGTAATGCGTGGCATACCGGTTATAATGGGTGAGTTTGCAGTAATTCGACGCACCGCACCTACGGGTGATAATCTCGATTTACATTTGGCATCGAGAGCTTATTTTCTGAAATATTTAACCAAACAGGCCAAGGCCAATGGTATTATTCCTTTCTACTGGGATGCCGGTAATATGGGTACCAACGCTTCCGCTCTTTTCAACAGGCAAAGTTATACAGTATATGACCAACAGGCACTGGATGCATTAATGGAAGGAATAAATGAATAAATAAACTCATGGCTAAATTTATGCAATGGCATTATTATTTAAAAAATCTTAAACAGTATCTAAATTTCAGATAAAACAAAACATAAACACACTATTTTAGAAAATCAAAAATAAACCCCATGAAAATTACTTTTATAACATTTGGTCTGATATTAGTAATTGCAGGCCATACATCTTTATCTCAATATAAAAATGAAGTAAGAACAATTTCTATTGATCTGCAGAAGGAAAAAGGATTCATGAACATGATGTTCAAAGAATGTATCGGTGCCGGCAGGGCCAACGAAGGCTTAAGGGCCGACTGGCAGCAACAGTTATTGATTACAAAACAGGAATGCGGTTTTAAATATATCCGCATGCACGGACTATTAACCGATGACATGGGTGTGTACAGGGAAGACAGACAGGGAAATCCAATGTATAATTTTCAGTATATCGATGTATTGTACGATTATATACTTGATATAGGTATGAAACCCTTTGTTGAGCTGGGTTTTATGCCTTCAGCACTGGCCAGTGGCACGGAGACCATATTCTGGTGGAGAGGTAACGTTACTCCTCCCAAGGATTACAAAAAGTGGGAAGACCTCATCAGAAATCTCATCGGGCACTTTACTGAACGGTATGGACAGGATGAAGTAAAAACCTGGTATTTTGAAGTATGGAATGAACCTAATTTAACGCCCGGATTCTGGACAGGAACACAGGAGGAGTATTTTAAACTTTATAAACATGCTGCTGCTGCCGTAAAAAGTGTTAATCCTGATTACAGGGTAGGAGGCCCGGCAACGGCAGGTGCAGCCTGGGAAACCGAGATGATTGAATTCTGCCATAAAAATAAGGTGCCAATAGATTTTATCAGTACACATGCGTATGGAGTAGATGTGGGTTATCTTGATGAATATGGAGGAACGGGTACTATTCTAAGTAAAAATGACTGGAGCTTAAGCCAGGATGTTATTCAATCGCGGAAAGAGATATCAGAATCGGCCATGTCCAACCTTGAGCTACATTACACAGAGTGGAGTTCGTCCTATACGCCAGCCGATCCTTTGCATGACAGTTATCACGAAGCTGCCTATATCCTTAACAAAATAAAACAGGTTGGAAATGCAGCCACGTCCATGTCATACTGGGTATTTACTGATATATTTGAAGAAGCCGGACCCAGGTTTACACCCTTTCATGGTGGGTTTGGATTAATGAATACCCAGGGAATAAAGAAACCGGCTTACCATGCCTATGCTTTTATGAATAAACTGGGAGATATAGAACTGGATAATACAGACAGGGCTTCCTGGGCTTGTAAAAGTAAAGAGGGCGATTTTCAGGTCCTGTTTTGGGATTATACATTTACGCTTCCTGATGATTCCATTAATAACCAGGAATATTATATAAGAGATCTGCCGGCTAGGGATAAAGGGACGGTACATATTAATATCTCAGGGATACCTGATGGGAACTACCAATTGGAAATTTATAGTATAGGTTACATGCATAACGATCCGTATACCTTCTATTATAAATTGGATAAACCTGATCAGTTAACAAAGCAACAGGTTGAATTTTTGAAAAGTAAAAGTAATGGCAACCCTGAGGTTTCTCAATTATTAAAAATAGAATCTGACGGGTATTTCAAACGGGAAATCTCTTTAAAGGAGAATGATGTATATTTGTTATGCTTTAAAAGATTGTAACCATGCATAAGCTATTATTAGTTTTTTTAGTATTAGGAACAACTTTTTCAGTAAATGCACAGAACCAAGGAAATGCGACCAATAAAAATTATTTCATAAATCCAATATTTTCAGGGGATTATCCCGACCCAAGTCTTTTGGTTGATGGCGAAGATTATTATATAGTTCATTCTTCATTCGAATATTATCCGGGCCTTTTGATCTGGCATTCCCAAGATCTGATAAACTGGACTCCGTTAGCCAATGCGTTACACAAGTATGTGGGTTCGGTTTGGGCCCCTGACCTGGTTAAGTATGATGGGAAATACTTTATTTATTTTCCTGCCAATGGCACAAATTATGTAGTTGCAGCAGATAGTATTGAAGGACTCTGGAGTGACCCGGTTGAGTTAAATGTAACAATGATAGATCCCGGCCATATTGTTGATGATGAAGGCAACAGATACTTATATTTCAGTAGCGGCAGTTATGTGCCGTTATCCAAAGACGGTCTTTCCATTACCGGAGAAGCCAAACATGTTTATAGTGGTTGGGAAATTCCTCGTGAATGGTCCATTGAATGTTTTTGTCTGGAAGGCCCAAAGTTGTGTAAAAGGGGTAAATATTACTATCTGACGGTTGCCGAAGGAGGTACAGCCGGTCCTGCTACTGGTCATATGGTTATTTCAGCCCGTTCCAGATCACCTTTTGGCCCGTGGGAGAATTCTCCTTATAATCCCATAATCAGGGCCAAAAGTAATTTCGACAAATGGTGGTCTGTTGGTCATGCCACGCCCTTTGAGGATGCATATGATGCGTGGTGGATGGTATTGCATGCATATGAGAATGGTCATTATAATATGGGACGACAAACATCGCTTGTGCCCATTGAATGGACAGAAGATGACTGGTTTAAATTGCCTGACGACTTTACTATGGAAACACCTATAACTAAACCAAAAGGAAAGCCAATAGATAAAAAGTTTTCATTAAATGATGACTTTTCCGGAAACGTGTTAAAACCTCACTGGAAGTTTTTTGGTGAGTATGATACTAGTCGTTTCAAACTGGAAGATAATAGTATTGTAATTCGGGGTAAAGGCAATTCAGTGGCCGAATGTTCACCATTATTGTGTATACCGTCCGATCATTCGTATACGGCCCAGGTAGAACTGGATATTGAAGGTGATGCCATTGGTGGTATAGTATTGTTTTATAATGAGAGGGCCTATTCCGGGATTTTGGCTGATAAAGAAAATGTGCTGGCGAACCTTCGGGGATGGCAGTTCCCTACCGAAAAAAATGTACTTGACAGACACGTTTACCTTCGCCTTAAGAATATGAATAATACAGTGGATATGTATTATAGTCTTGATGGAACAACCTGGACTAAAATTGAAAACTCCTTTGAAGCCTCAGCTTATCACCATAATATTTTAAGCGGGTTTATGAGTTTGCGGATTGGTTTGTGTTCAATGGGAGAGGGGGAGATCAGGTTCAGAAATTTTGAATATAAGCAGGTTTCTGAGTGATCTTCGTTTTCATCGATGAACATGATAAATCATTAGACAAAATTTTAATGAGCAAACTATAACAAGCCATTCAATTCAACTATTTCATTGTTCAGACTGGGAAATATTTATGAATCCACCAATAATTAATTTACTATATGCTTTTGATTATACTCCGAAGGGCTCATCCCGTATTTCTTTTTAAAACATTTACCGAAATAAGAAAGGTCATTAAATCCCACAGAATAGGCTACTTCAGAAACAGTTATCCTTTTTTCTGATAGCATTTGCTCAGCTCTTTTAAGCCGTATGTCATTAACAAATTCCTTTACAGTCATATTAGTCAATGCACTTAATTTTCTATAAAGCTGCATACGACTAACTCCCATCTGGCTGACAAATTTATCAATATTGAGATCAGGATCGTCGATATAATTTTCAGTGATTTTCAAAGCTTTCTCTAAAAACTTTTCATCAAGAGTTTTTACCTCTACATTGGATGGTTTTAACATTATCTGTTTAGAGTACTTTTCAATTAATGATTTACGCAATAAGAAAAGATTATCAATTTTAGTTTGTAAAATATCAATATCAAATGGCTTGGTTATATAATCATCGGCTCCTTTTAATAGTCCTTCTTTTATATTTTCATTTGAAGAGAGTGCTGTTAAAAGTATTACCGGGATATGAGAAGTGCGTTCATCTTTTTTAATTTTTTCACATAATTCCCGTCCATTCATACCCGGCATCATAATATCCGATATTATAATATCTGGTATGGCATTTATTGCTAATTCCAGTCCATCCTTCCCATTTAAGGCATCCAGAACAATATATTTATTTTTAAAATGAGATTTGATAAACTGAAGCACATCTTCATTGTCCTCTATTACCAAAAGAATCTTTTTATCTTTTTGAGCCAGTTTAAAATCTTTTGTTTTAATGAAATCCTTGGTAGATATTTCTTTTTCTTCGTATTCTTTTATATTTTCATTTGAGTCTTCAATATAGGGCAATAATATAGTAAAGGTCGAACCTTTACCTTCCTGTGATTCTACCTTGATTTTGCCATTATGAAGTTGTATAAGTTCTCGGGCAAAAGCCAGGCCGATGCCAGAGCTGTTAATTTCTTCTTTTCGGGTTTTACTATAATATCTGTCAAATATTCTGGTAATTTCTTTCTCGTCTATTCCAATACCGGAGTCTTTAACTTCAATTTGTACATAATGTTTTTCTTTTTCTATGAATTCCCGATCCTGCTCAATGACCATGCTTATAAAAAAAGAAACAGAACCGTCTTGCTTGTTGTATTTAATTGCATTTGAAACCAGGTTGTTCAGGATGTTCCTTAATTTATCAGGATCAAAGGAAGTCATAATTTTCTTCTGAACACTGCCAAATTTGTACAAAATGCCCTTATCCTGCATCATACTTTCAAATGATTGAAACATGTTTTCACAGAACCTTACTATATCGCCTCTCTTTAATTCTATTTTTAGTTTTCCTTCCTGGAGTTTTCTGTAATCAAGCAGTTGTGTTACAAGTTTCATTAAATGGTTAGCATTCTTTTCCATCAATTGAAGGTTCTCTTTTATCTCAGGATTTGTAAAGTCATGTTTTAATATCTTCTTTAGGGGGCTTATAATCAGAGTAAGCGGAGTTTTAATTTCATGAGATATATTGGTGAATAATTTTAGTTTAAAAGTATCAAGTTCGTGCAGTTTTTGAGCTTTTATTTTTTCAAATACATAGGCTTTAGCCAATTCCCTTCTTTTAAAGATAAAAATAAGAACGAATGTAATCAAAGTTATTGATAAGATAATCATTAACACCTTAAACCAAAGTTGTTTATAATAGGGAGGGAGGATTGTCAATGTTATTGATTTGCCGGTTTTATTCCAGTAACCATTATCATTGCTTGCAATAACCCTGAATATGTACTTCCCCGGATAGAGGTTGGTATATGTGGCGCTTCGGCTTTCTGATGTTTCTATCCATTCATTATCAAACCCTACAAGTTTATATTTGTACTTGTTTTGCTTGCTGTTAGTGTAATTTAGGGCGGCAAAATCAAACGAGATAACATTGAATTTGTAAGGTATTTCAATTACTGATGTTTCTAAAATAGATTGATTGAGAATTGCGTTTTTGTCATTACTGATTTTTACAGACTGGTTAAAGATTTTAAAGTCTGTAATATATACTGGCGGCGAATAATTGTTTTCAACAATATTATTTGGATTAAATATTGTTAGGCCATATTTACCACCGAAAAATAATTCGCCATTTTTGCCCTTAAAGGCCGCACCATAATTAAATTGGTTGCCCTGTAAGCCATTTATTTTATAGTAATTTCTAAAGGTCTCTTTTTCCGGATTGAAGCATGAAAGTCCGTTTGCAGTGCTAATCCATAAATTTCCATTGTTATCTTCCAGCATGCAATATGTGAGATTGCAGGCTAAACCTTCTTTTTCACCATATTTTTTAATGACTCCCGTTTCTTTATTGTACTGCACTATGCCTCTTTCGCCTGACATTATCCAATTTCTCCCTTTGCTATCCATAAAAAAACTACGGCCTTTTTCATCATAGGTAGTTATTACGCCTTCTTCCTGCTTGTAAATTTTAATTATTTCAGATCCGAGCCATAAATCATTATTTTCATCGACCCCTATCCAGGTTACCCCGTTTACCATATCATCAAACTCCCTGAAATGTTTAAACGTCTGGGTTGAAGGATCATATCTGTCTAAACCTTTTGCAGTGCCAATCCAGATGGCTCCTTTTTTATCAGTGCATATATCCCATACAATGTTATCAGATATGCTTGTTGGGTCATTTTCATCATGCTTAAGCCATTTAATTTTACCAGTTCTCTTGTTATAAATGTTTAATCCTCCCCGGAATGTGCCTATCAATATTTCATCGTTTCCTATGGCTTCAATGGCTTTCACACAATTATTACTAAGCCCGTTTTCTTCGGTCAGGTATGTGAAAATTTCCTTTTTTCTGTTTAAAATATTTACTCCTCCGTCTTCAGTCCCTGTCCAGACGTCTCCTGATTCACTTATCCAAATACAATATATCTCGCTACTGTTTAAATAATGTTTGTTGTCAGGAAATTCGATGTAATTCTCAAATACCTGCTTTTCTTTTACCAGATAACTAATGCCGCCCCTGGTACTAATCCACAAATCACCCTTTGCATCCATGCTGATATCAAGGACAGAATTATGAGCCAGTGAGTTTTTATTATGTATGTCATTTTTTATCCACCTGATGCTGCCGGTTTTTTCATTGTACTGGTAAAGTCCTCCCCGTGTGCCAATCCAGAAGAGGTTGTCTTTATCTTTTATTATGGAATTAACTTTATAACACCTTTCGTTCCCGTGATCAGGAACAAATTGCGTAACCTGATCATTCCTTGTATTAAGGATTACTATTCCATTATTTGTGGTTCCAATCCATAATTTCAGGCTGTCATCAAGGTAAAGTTCCAGGATATCATCATTTAATAATGGATTGACTGATGAGTAATGAATAAAACGGCCTTTATCCGTATCAAATTTGTCAAGGCCACTTCGTGTGGCTATCCATAATTTTAAATCCTTATCAAACACTAATTTTCTGACATAGCTATCACATAGTGAATTATCATTGTCTTCTTCATTTTTATAAACTTGGGTAGTTTGATCTTTGAAATTTACCTTATAAACCCCATTTTTTGTTGCTGCCCATAGATTGCTATCCTTGTCCTCAGTTAAAAACTTAACGGAAACATCTGTTAATAAGGGGGTTTTATTGATTTTAACCCTTTCGAAACGATCTTTTTTACGGTTGTAAATAGCTAAACCTGATTCTTCGGTGCATACATAAAGCTCACGAGAAACACTCTCATAAAAGCACCTTACTAAAATATCCTCAACTTCAATTGTATCATCTTTGTATATACAATAGTTTTTAAATTTTAAACCGTCAAACCTTCCAATTCCCATGCCTGTCCCTGTCCATATCCAGCCTTTATGATCCTGAAAAACGCAGTTGACGTAGTTATCAGACAATCCATCCTCCGTGGTAAAATTGTCAAAATAGAAATTATGATCCTGACAAAATGTTGTCAGGTATGGAAATAGCATTAAGAATAATACATTTCTAATCATCACAATCCGAATGCTTTTAATGCACTATTAAATTTACTAATTATTCCTATAAGTATCTTCTAATTAAAATAACAATTGTTAAAACTATGATATAAACAATCGCCGGATATGACTATATATGAATATCAATAAAATTTAGCACTGATGGTTAATAAACCTGTACTCTCAATAATTACAGACAGACAATTATTATTTATGAGAATACAGGCTCTTCCTAAACCTAAAATTAATTATTCATTACGCTAAAAAGCATTGTTTTATTGAAGGAATTTGCTTTAAATCTGACTGAGTATATCCCGGAATTTAATTTCTCTGCATTTGTATCTATAATAAATTGATGTGTTCCTTCATGTTGTTTTTGTTGTTGAAATGACCTTAGAAGGACACCTTCTAACGAATAAATTTCAAAGAATACATGGGATATTTCCGGAAGATTATAAGTGAAAGTGAGCTGAGAGCTTACGGGATTTGGGAATAAGTTACATTGATATCCTGTATTTTTTTCGGGTGTTTTAAACTGACCAATATTTGTTATTACTGTATCCTGAAAACTAAACCAGTTTATTTTACATGCGCTGGATATCTCTCCTTTCAATACCAGGAAAATATCTCTTACCCCTGTTATTTCATCCACTAAACAGGATTGTATTTCGAAAGTTTCATTGTCGGTTGTTGGCGAGATTGAAAGTGAACCAATTGTAGCTCCGTCCAAACTGTCAACTATGATATCTATGTGGCTGCTTGTGCTGATTGATGATAAATTTGCGTAGAATTGCTTTGCTTCTGTGTTGAAATCAAGATTTTTATAACTAACATAACTATTGTTACCGGATAAATTAGCACAAAGTTTGTTTTGCAGACAGGATTTTATAGAGACTGTACCGGATTTGTTTTCGAAGTATTCAGCTTCGAAAGGATTATAGGGATCTTGTCTGTATGTTGATGAAATTGTACTACCTGTAACGACAATTTGACTATCCAGCCGGATATCTTCCGATGAACTGCCAATATAGATATCAACATTACCGGATTCCACCTTGAAAGTTCTTGTAGCCTCGTCATAATATTGCAGATCTTCATGTTTCAGTTCAAAGGTTATTGTTTTTGTGCTATCAGGTTGGAGGGTGATGCGTCTAAATCCTTTTAATTCTTTCACCGGCCTTTTAACCGATGAATTAACATGAACATATAATTGTGCTACTTCATCACCAGTTACATCCCCTGTATTAGTTATATCTGCGCTAATAGTTATCGATTCGTCGGTTCCTAAACTGGTAGAACTCAATGTTTGATTATCGTATGAAAAATCAGTATAACTGAGTCCAAATCCAAAAGGATAAAGAGGAGTATCCTCAAAATACATATAGGTGCGGTTGTTTTTAATATCATAATCACTCATAGCAGGTAAATCTGTAGTAGATTTGTACCATGTGGTAGAAAGTTTACCTCCCGGATTGTAATCGCCGAATAGCACTTCAGCAATGGCAGTGCCTTGTGCCTGTCCGTCATACCATGCACATAAAATGGCAGGTAAACTATCTTGAGCCCAGTTTACTGATAATGCGCTACCTGTAACCAATACCAGTATAGTATTTGGGTTCACATCATATACTGCTTTTACTAATTGTTCTTGCACTCCGGGAAGGTCAAGTGAAGACCTGTCATTACCTTCATCGGCAATTGAAAGATCAATTCCGCATAACACAATGGCCACATCCGCTCTCTCTGCATAATTTGCGGCTTTATCAAATTCTGATTGCACTAAAGAGCCTGATATATCGCATCCTTGTGCATATAGCACAGGTCCTTTAATAATCATTGGATCCCGAAAACCTTCATTATAGAAAAAAAACCAATTTATATTAAACAGATATCCGCTTCCACCTGTGAATTTTAAATATACATTGTGTACTCCCGTTGTTTTAGGAATATCAACTGCAAGGGTTGTCCAGTTTTGCCAGCCCCCTGTTTCAGGTACAGCAAAAGTTCCTAATGATTGTCCGCTGCTGTTATCAAGCACAACCTCAATATTTCCACCTGAGGAATTACTTGCTACCCGTATGTCTAATTTTACTTTGCCGGTATCAAAATCTATATTATTATAAACAGCATAGTCCCCATTTTCGATATATCCTATATCTTGTCCGCCTTCATCACAAGATTCTGTTCGTATTCCATCTTGACTGGAAAAGTCTTCTGCTTCTATGATCAGATCATATACTTCTCCACCAAATCTTTGAGCAATACCTTGAAGGGGCGATACCGAGACCTCTGGTGTACCGCTATATCCGCCTAATTGAACTGCTTTCGCATGAGGCCCAATAACAGCAATTGTGTCAATGGAGCCTAAGTCTAATGGCAGCATAGCGTTATCATTTTTTAGCAATACGATTGCTTCCCTGGCTGCTTGAAGGGCTAAATTTCGATGAGCCTGGCAATCCAGAAGACTGTCTGGAATTGACTTATATGAGACTGCAGAAGCAGGGTCAAACTCTCCTAAAAGAAACCTTGCTTTAAATATCCTTTTAAGAGCAGTGTCAATATCAGCTATGGAAAGGAGTCCGCTTGAGACAGCGCTGGCTGCGTTGCCAGCGTATATAGAACCACAATTCAGATCGGTCCCGTTCATGATAGAAATGGCTGTAGCCTCTGCTGCGGTTGAAACATAATCATGATTTGCCCAAACATCATTAATTGCACCGCAATCGCTTACAACACAACCATTAAATCCCCATTCATTTCTTAAAATTTTGGTTAGCAGGGTGCGGTTTGCCGGACTTGGTACTCCATTTAGTGCATTGTAAGCACTCATTATAGAGTAAACATTCCCTTCTGTTACACATGCTTTAAATGTTGGAAGATAGTATTCTCTAAGACTGCGTTCATCAACATTTGATGAGATGCTATGACGGTTGGTTTCAACATTGTTGCATGCGAAATGCTTTGCGGTAGCTATTGTTTTTAAATACTTCGGATCATCTCCCTGCATACCTTTAATAAAATTCACGGCTATTTGTGATGCTAAATACACATCCTCACCGTAATTTTCCTCAGCCCTTCCCCATCTGGGATCGCGTGCCATATTGATGGTAGGACACCAGTAGGTTAATCCTTTCCCTTCTGTATTATTCTTTACTCGCGCTTCATCAGAAATGGCTGTGGCTACCCGATATATTAATTCGGGATCCCATGTTGAAGATAATGCAATGGAAACCGGAAATGAAGTGGCCAGTCCTGATCTTGCAACTCCATGAATACCCTCATTCCAATAATTGTAGGATGAAACACTTAACCGGCTGATGGATGATGAACTGTTTCCAAGTTGAGAAATTTTCTCGGGAAGCGTCATTTTAAAAATAAGATCTTCCACTCTTGAATCAATAGTCAGGCTAGTGTCCTGATATTGGCCTCTTGCGCCAAAACCTCCTATTATCAGGCATAATGCTATTATACTAAATTTTATAATATCTTTCATAATCCTGAAATTAATTTTTATATTCTTACTTTTCTTCTGGTTTTATTGAAGTTCTAAGTTGATTATTTCAAGGTCTTTGTCCCTGGAGCTGCTCCCAACCATTAATTGATAATTCCCCGGATATTTGTGCATGGTATTTGTTGAAGAATCCCACCATTCCAGGCTTTCGGTTGTTAATTTAAATTCAACATTTACGGTTTCTCCTTTAGGTATAAAAACACGCTTAAATGCGCGCAGCGCTTTGTTTGGGCCATCAGGATCATTCATCTTTTTAAGATAAACCTGCACTACTTCTTCACCATCGTAATTTCCGGTATTGGTAACAGGCACGGTTAGTGTAATATCTTCACCTGCTTGGATTTGTTTGGCGCTCATTGTAGTAGGATTATAGCTAAAATTAGTGTAGCTTAATCCATAACCAAAGGGGAATAGAGGCTCTTCGGTCATATACCTGTACGTACGTCCTTTCATATCATAATTTTCAAAGTCAGGCAACTGGTCTGTACTTTTGTAGAAAGTTACCGGTAATCTTCCTGCAGGATTATACTTGCCAAACAAAACGTTTACAATAGCTGTACCTCCTGCTTCACCAGGATACCATGCCTGCAAAACAGCATCGCAATTTTTGCTTTCCGGTACTAGTCCCATAGCCGATCCGGAAAAATTTACCAGTATAACTTTTTTCCCGGCTGCTTTAAAGGCAGCTATTACATCACGCTGTATTTTAGGTAGTTCTATATCAGTACGGTCTCCTCCTTTAAAGCCTGGTGCATAAACATTTCCTTCTTCACGCTCAAGACTTGCTGAAATGCCACCTGCAAAAATCACAATATCACAATCTTTAGCTTTTTTCAATAATCCTGCAATATCAGGAGGTAAGGACCGTAAAATGTTAAATTTAAATTGTCCTTGCTTCTCATGTATCCATTCTATATCAATCTCATAAGATTTTCCTGCTTTCACTTCAACTTTTGAGAACTGTAACTCACTTGGTAATGTTTGCAGGTTTATTTCTTCCCCGTTAACATGGACTTTTACCTCGCTTGATGTAGTAAAAACAAATTCAATAATTCCAGACATTTTAGGTTTGAGAATGCTGTGAAACTTTGCTGAAATTCTATCCAAATTTACTCCCTTTGCAATGGTATCTCTTTTACCAATTTTAATCTCTGATCCGAACTGAAGTTTAGCTACAGGTTCACCTTGCATTTCAATATTATTCCAGAATTTAGCAGAGAATCCTTCTTGCCCATTATCGTTGCATTCTTCAAAAATGCTTTGGGTAATTCCGGTAAGTCCACAAGCTTCATCATAAACGACTAGTGAGTTTGGTATTTTTTGTTGAAGCGCTTCCAGCAACGTGACGGTATGTTTTGGAGTTCCGTTATAATTACCCCACTGCATCGCAGAGTCATTGGCATTAGGACCGAGCAGGGCAATTTTGCAGTTCTCTTTAAGCGGAAGAATACCCTTATTTTGTAGTAAAACGATTGACTTTTGAGCCATTGTTAATGCCAGTTCTTTATGTTTTATGCAATTAAGCAAAGAGTCAGGTAATTTATCCCATGGGGAATAAGCATCCATCTCTCCCAGTTCATACCGTGCCATTAATAGTCGTTTTAACGAAATGTCAATTTGTTCTTCGCTTATAAGTCCTTCTTGCACGGCTTTTATAACTGATTTAAAAGTATTGCCACATTCCAGGTCAGTTCCATTCATGATGGCATTGGCAACGGCATGTTCCTGATCGGGCTGGACCATATGCCTTCCTTCCATATAAAAATTCTTAATAGCACCACAGTCAGTTAACACGATGCCCGTGAAACCCCATTGATCTCTTAAAATTTGAGTAAGCAGGCGATTACTGCCGCAACATGGTTCTCCCTCAAACCGGTTATACGCGCACATTACCTCTTTCACATTACCCTTTTGTACGGCTGCTTTAAAAGCAGGAAGGTAGGTTTCCCATAAATCCCGTGGTGCAATATCTTCAGCATTAAAGCTGTGCCGATTCCATTCGGGACCAGAGTGTACAGCATAATGCTTGGCACATGCATGCAGTTTATCATAGCCTTCTGTGTTTTCGCCCTGTAATCCTTTTATGACAGCAACTCCCATAACACTGGTTAGATAAGGGTCTTCGCCATATGTTTCCTGGCCGCGTCCCCAGCGTGGATCACGAAATATATTTATGTTAGGCGTCCACATAGTAAGTCCGGTATATTTTTTCATTTCTCCTTCCTCTCGCGCCTGACGGTGTTTTACTCTTGCCTCGTCGGATATTGCACTAAAAATTTCAAATAGTAATTGATCATCAAAAGAGGCTGCCATACCGATGGCCTGTGGAAAAACAGTAGCGGTTCCGTTACGTGCCACACCATGTAATGCTTCATTCCACCAGTTATATTGTTGTATTCCCAAACGCTGAATAGCCTCTGAACCATTCATTAAAAGGGTTACTTTCTCTTCTAATGATAACTGTTTTATCAGATTTTGTGCCCTGATTTCAGGTGAGTTCGATTGATGTTTATTCTGACCATTTGTGCATGAAAATAGGAATGAACATATTGTCCATATGACTATTACATTCTTCTTCTGCATATTCTATAATTTTAATTTACTAACCATCGTTATCTAATTGTAAAATTAATGGATGTTTGTATGTTTAATTAATATCCATTTCTCATTATATCGTTTTAAAATATCTTTATTTTGTGAAATACTAATTTATCTTTTTATCCAAAATCCTTATGATATTGAATATATAAAAGCATGTTATGCTTTAAATTGGGAAGATATTTTTAGTAAATGATATTCTGTTAGTAAATGCATTGTGTTTTTTCTTCCAAACGAGAATATAATGTGAAAGTTAACGAAAAAAATATACTTACTTTGTATTTCAAATTATAATTGTTCTTGTAAGATTTATACTTTCAATGCATAATATAAGAATATAAAATTTACTATGTTCGAAATAATTTTTAGCAGAATGAAACATCCATGATAAATCTTTTAACACACACGAGCATGATTATAAACGACAATCATCCGCTCAGGTAAAAGCTTCGTGGAT
>JAFGOZ010000014.1 GCA_016926235.1 Bacteroidales bacterium
TATATTTATTATGTTGATATTTAATTATATAATTATTTAATTATTTCACAAGTTACTCACATCCCCAAGATCCAATTCTTCAGGGATATCTGGGTACTGATTTTGTTGATCCAATTCTTTCATTCTTTCATTAAAGAACTCTATGAAATTCATACCTTTATTGTCTTCAGTTTTTTCATATTCATCAAAGACCGTAATCTCTGTAGAAATACTTTTTAATAGGTTGGACAAGGTTTCTATCTTAGTTTCATCGGGTATCAATTCTGAAATCCGATCCAGTGATTTGTTTCTTAAATCAAAGTATTTTTTGATGATTTTAACATCGTTCCGCTTCATTTCGGTGTCCACTTCTTCCAGTGCTTGTTCCGCTGGCGATCTTCCTGAAAAGACTTCAGCACCATACTTCTGTTCCCACTTTTTGATCGTTGACCTGGAGATCCCGGTCATCTTTTGAGTTCGGAGGTAGTTGAAATTATTTTTCTCAAGGATTCTCAATGCGCTGATTCTTTCCTTTGTTGTATGTCGTTCTTGTTTTGATCTCATTTATTCTGATTTTAAGTGTTGTGTTTCTGTACGGTATTGTTATTTAATTTTGTCTTGTGTTCTTGTTTTTTCTTTACAATTCAATTATTTATTAAGGATATGCCAAATTGCTTAGCGTAATAAAAGAGTGTGGCGATTGTATATCCCTGATGATTTTTGAGACAATTATTATACTGCTTATCACAATCTGTTTGGTTGTATCCAGGGTAGATCATCGAAATCTGATGAAATAAAGTCCTTCCTTCCTCACCATATTCTGCCGCTATGGAGGCCCCAATCTGGTACCAGTTTCTATAATCTGAAGTAATATCTATTCCAGATGAAATGATCTTTTTTATTAATTTGATGCAATCTTCGTAGGATATATAATTTGTATTTCTCCTTTGAGGTTTCTTGTAAATTCGCCTGTATGGTTCAGCATCAGGATTATAGTGAGCTCTAGGGTCGGAAGTAATACCACGTAAACGAGAAACATCACTACAGGAAGAGTCAATGTTCAGTCCAAAGGATTTGAAATCTGACTTCAGAGCATTAAACTGATCCAAATGCTGAGAGGGGAACGCTAAAGGTATTACAGCAAATATACCATTACCAGAAACACTTTTAGCCGCAAAGGCGACATTTACAATCAAACGCAAGTCTAAAATTACTTTGTACCAATTATCCACTGAGGGATTGTCCTTCAAATCAAAGTCCAAGCATATCAATCCAGAGTGTGACAGGATGTTAGCACTGGATCTTTCCTTGAATGTTCCTGAAATGGTAACTGCAGGCAACTTTGCTTTAAGTTTATCACGAATGGATTTATTTTTCTCTTGCCTAATCAAATTAACCTCTGATTGGTACTCACCCTCAATAATCACTTTGCTAAAATCCTCGAACCTTATGGATCGAATGGGAACCAGATCAAAATAACTTTTAAAAAGGGATATATTCGAATCTTTGATATTCATACCAGTTTAAGTGCTTTAACGTAGTTTACTTTTGTTTTTAAAGTACGTTACTACGTTAAGCCCTATATATAGGGCTTAACGTAACGTAGTAACAGAATTGACAATTGAGTAATATTAGAAAATAGCCTTTCCATAACTATAAAGTCTCTTTAAATTAGTCTTTTTAACCAAACCTTCATTAACATAATAAGTCAAATAATCTTTGGCCCGGCTGTCACCGAAGTTTAATCCTGAGTTTGCTGCAGCAAGCTTAATGTTTCTCCAGAGGTCGTCATAACGTCTTTCCCGATTCTCTCTAAATACAGTGGTCAGTATTTGGTTATGTATTTCTATGGGAATAAGATTTGGTTGGGTTTTTTGCTTACCAAAATCTTTGCTAGGGATATCACAAATTTCAGGCAGTGTGTCAGAATTTATCTTAAAACTGAAAGGACTAAATTCTCTATCTCTTGTATATTCAACCTCTACATTGCTAATTGAAGGATCATTAGTCTTTTCAACAGACAAAACAGTTTCAGCTTTATTTGTTAATTCCGAACCAAGGTGACCTCTGGCATTACCATCAGCTTTGTTCATGTGTAGCAGGCAAATGACGTGAAGATAATTTTCCACAGTCCATTTCATTAATCTTGTTGCAGTGGCTGTTGCCTGCTCTGGAGAGTTTATATCAGTTACAAGATCCCTTATTCCATCAATTATCACAAGGCTTGCTGGAATTTTTGATATAATATGATCAATGAATTGTATCCTTTCTTCAGTTGTAAGAGTTCGCAACTGATATACATATAAGTTTTCAGGATTGGGTTTTCTAACAAGTGAACATACACTCTTAACCTTTGCAGTTAAATGGTATGGGCTTTGTTCTGTATCAAACCATAGTACATTAGGGAAGGCATTGATTCCCTTTTTAATTTTCTCATTCACGTATCCCAGGTATGAAGCTATTAACAGAACTGATAAAAATGTCTTTTTGCTTTTAGCCTTTCCGATTATAAGGCTGAAGTTTCCTAAAGTAAAACTCGGAATAGACTGACCTGAATCATCAATTATACTTAAAACTACAGGTGGTTCTTTAAAGTCATCGAGAGGATTTATTCTTAACCATTTCTCTGCAGTTGCTGGATCAAAGATTGTTTTTATATTAGGATCAGATATTATTGTATTAAGGTCTTGCATAGTCATATCCAAATAGTTTGTCAAACGATTCCTTGAAGTCCAAAAAGCCAGAAGCCATGCGATAACATCCTCCAGTCCTTATATCATCAGACTCAACATTTCTTACTGCTTTGAATTGACTCTCCTTGCCAATTCTGAATTCGACATGCAGTAACAATCTATTGTAAACAATCATGATGTTAGTTAGTCCCTTTCTGAATGTACCCGGGATAAATCTTACAGATCTACGATTATATGTACCCTGTTTAATGATTCTTGATGAAGAGCCTCTACCAAAAACCGTATAATGTATTATGGATTGCTTTGGGCTGTTTACTCTATCATCACACAACGCCCTTGGAACAGGATGAAAGCGTGGAGGATGTTTTAGCAAAGTTAATTCATACATCATCTGTTGAATCTCTTCAGGTGTTTCTTTCTTTTTATAATTCGCTTTCCTCATTTCTTATGCATTATCAATTCTCTTCTCTCATTGCATCAAGAGCAAGACCCTGCAACCTCCCTTTTTCAGATATTCTGTAAGCAGGACATTCCTCGTACCCCAGTATACTTAATGGGGTATAGTTTTTAACTGATCCTTTTTCAAGAAAACCCTTACGAAACATATCCTCGCATATCAATACAAAAGAGAGTAAAAGACATCTCTCAAATTCATCCTCATCGGAATTAATTTGTATTCCGTTTTTTGCAACATACTCTCTCAATAGAAATGAAAGTACCAGATTCGGATTCTCTGGATGTGGATGCTGAGAGATAAATGCATGGCTTATATCCGCCAATTCGTCCAAAAGACTATTCGATAGGTTTTGTGGTAGAAGTGCATCTACTCCTTTTTGATCAGCTATCTGTTTCAAGGTCAATAATAGTGTTGCTTGCATCATTAGTAGTGTTAGTTATACATTTATTTGATCATATATATCATTATCATTTTGAATTTTAATGATTTCGCTATTTCAATTTCACACATGATAAATCAGCTATAATTTTCGAATTTGTACTATTTTCCATTCAACCATAGTTCTATTTATTAATCTTGCGGTTTTTTTCAATGTCTTCAAGAACTTCAGAAGCAACAAACATTATCTTCCGTCCGAACTGTTTATAACGCAGTACGCCGGAGTTTTTTAATTTTTGTGCCGAAGTATTGGAACAACCAAGAAACGTAGCAAGTTCCGCGATCGAGTGTAAATACCTCTCCCCCCCTGGTTCAGATTTTGGTGTCTGATTTTGGGAAGAAAAATATTTTGAAAGACATTTATTGATTATGGCTTCAAGCTGTTCGGGTGTTGTAAGAATTAAATTCATTTCGTGAATCATAAAATCATCACGAAAATAAAATTAAATTTTTATTTAATAATGTATATTGTATTGTAATTCAGTAGTTTAATGTTATATATAACAAAATACTACATTTAACACTTTTTTGGTTTTATAATGTTCAAAATATAATCTATACGTTCTTCAATAGCTTGCTTTTTTGACTTTTCAAGATTACTTTTTCCTGGATCTCGGGAAAAGATGCTATTGTAAGTACCGATATCACTGTCAAAATAGTCTTTAAGAGAATCATAAAATTTCTTCCATCCTCCTTTTGAAAGTGACAATATCCCCTTTTCTTTTAATACTTCTATCATCAGCCTAATGCTCTTTCCTTTCTCGCCAATAAATCCTTTCTTTAACTGCTCAGCTAATTTTTCTCTCTCATTATACAAAAGGTAGGCTGAGAATGGCTTTTTTTCAAATTGAGTATTAGTATTTTTTTTATCACTGATGGTATTAATTAATGTATCCATTCTTTGTTTCGTCTTTTCTATTTCAATCTCGATCCATTTAATACATTCAGCTGATAATTTACGATCATAGCATTCCTGCAGCCTTTCATTTAAATAGTAATTATAATTCACATAGTCAGATTTCTCCTGTAAATTCGATCCTTTTATAATTATTTGGAGCTTGAGGTCATCCTCATAGGTATAACAAAATTGTTTCCCAAATTCAGGTGCAAACATAATTAAAGTCAGGTACCAGGAATATACTTTTTCCCCAAGAAGTTCCTTCTCATAAATAGTTAAGTTGTTCCAATAGGGGAATTTATAAACTGCCTCATATGTCCTTAAATTCTGAAAGAAGGTTTCAATCTCCAGATTAGGTTTTGTTTTTCCAACAATTTTTTGAAGCACTATTTTTTCTTCCTCTGTTATACTTTTTCTTAATGAGTTGAATCCTGCTATTAAATCTTCTTTGGCCATAAACGAGCATTATTTCAAGGTTTAATTATCTACGATACTAATGATCCTTTTAAATTATTTTTCATTGAACTTTTCCATCTCACGCCGTTTTTGAGGTGCAATTATCTTATAATAGTTTTCCATCACCTTATGATCTTTATGACCTGTCCATGACATTATCACCTCTGCCGGGATATTAAAAAACAAGGCATTACTAACAAATGTTTTTCTTCCGGTGTGGGTCGATAATAGCTGCCATTTCTTAAAAGTTTCTTGTATTCTCTCACTACCTTTATAATAAACAACTGTTTCCGGATCATTAATCTCAGCAAATTTCCCAAGTTCTTTTAAATACTCATTAAATTTCTGGTTGCTTATAACTGGTAGAGCCTTATCATTTGGCAGAGGAAAGTCTTTGTATTTTTCCAGAATTCCTCTGGAATATGTGTTTAAATCTATCTGCAGCGAGTCTTCCGTTTTTATCGTGGTTATTTCAATATAATCGTCTTTAATATCGCTCTTTTTAAGATTGTAGACATCAGAATAGCGAAGACCAGTAAAGCAGGTAAAGCAGAAAACATCTCTAACCTGTTCAAGGTACCTTTTCGGAATTGGCAACTGATATAATTTCATTAATTCATCCCATCGAAGAAAAATAATCTTCTGGGTCCGGGTAGTTCCTTTAAGGCTTAGCTTAAAATCTTTGTATGTCAAATTTTCATTATATCCTTTCCTAGTTGCCCAGTTCATGAACCATTTAAAGAGTTTAAAATTCTTTGATATGGTTGTGTTCCTGTGTTTCAGTTCTTTCATCTGATAATTTAAGTAGGCATGCAGGAAATTTTCATCCATACTGTCAAAGTCAAACCTGTAGTGTCTATCGTGAAAGTCTTTAAGCTGATCGTATATGGTATTAAACTTTGTTATGGTGCCCTTACTCCAGGTACTGATCTGAGATTCAATCTCAATGAATTTTTTGAAGACTTTGAAAATTGAAAGTTGGTTTTTGTCCTCTTCTCCAAGTCTATCTCTTAATTCATCCCGGATAAATTGAACCGACGGATTCTTCTTGTTTGCCTTCTGCTGAAAATATATTTCGGTTACAGTCTTTTCAATATCTGTAAGGTGAAAATTGATATCCGTAGCGCTTTCTCCTTTCTTATTGAAATTGTTTCGTCTTACTCTTTGGGTTTCATAGTTCCACTGATCAAGATTGATTCTATATCCGGTATAATATTGAAGCCTTTTGCCATCAAAACTGAAAAACAGGAATATTGGAACGTTTTCAGTTATTAGTTTGCCGGATTCTTTATCAAGTCGTTTTTCAGGATAAAATTTTACACTACATTTGGTTTTCATATGGGAATACGTATGAGGAACATAGTTATGATCATACAAATATACATACGTTATTTACTTTAATCTGTTAAAATCAGATAAAATCCAATAATATTTATTAACAGTTAAGTGTCGATAATTCAATATAAATAGTTGCTGAAGTGTAATGAAATAAAACCGGATAATGTATAGGTGTTAGAACCCCTCTCTCCGCAACGAAAAATCATTCCCGCAGCCAACTGCGGGATTTTTGTTTTACGACTGTTCGCACCAGGCTTGCCTGAGTAA
>JAFGOZ010000156.1 GCA_016926235.1 Bacteroidales bacterium
CTAACCTACGAGAAGAAACATGAATTAAATATCGGTGTCGAGATGGGATTTCTTGATAACCGCGTAAACCTGAGTGCCGACTGGTATAAAAGAAACAATTTTGACCTTATTGGTCCGGTTATTACACAAGGGGTTGGCGGGCAAGTAAATAAATTAGCCAACACTGCTGATATGGAATCTCATGGTGTTGAGTTTACTCTGTCGACCAGAAATGTTGAAAGGAATAACTTCGGATGGAATTCAGATATTATATTCTCATATAATAAGAATGAAGTTACTAAACTTGAATCAAATTCGAGGGTTATTGACCTAATTACCGGCTCAGGCTTTGCACGAGAGGGCTATCCTGTTCGCGGATTATTCTCAATTCCGTTTAAAGGATTAGATGAAAATGGAATCCCTACATTTCTAGATCAGGACGGTAATATTACAAGTACAGGAATATATTTTCAGGAACGGGATAATCTAGACTTTCTTAAATATGAAGGACCTTCCGATCCAACTATTACCGGTAGTCTTGGAAATATGTTCAAATATAAAAATCTGAAGTTGAATATTTTCATCACTTATTCATTCGGTAATAAGGTAAGACTCGACCCGGTTTTCAAGAGTTCTTATTCTGATCTTTCGTCTATGCCTAAAGAGTTCCAAAATCGCTGGATCTTGCCCGGCGACGAAGTGAAAACAGATATACCTAGAATAATTAGCAAACTTCAATACGAAACCGATAATGAGCTGAAATACGCCTATAATGCTTATAACTATTCAGATGTGCGTGTTGCTGATGGAGGCTTTATCAGAATGAAAGAGATATCGTTAACCTATGATTTTCCCAAAAGGTTAATTGAAGCTTTAAACGTTAGTAATTTGTCTTTGAAGTTACAGGGTACAAATCTGTTTCTGTTATATGCTGATTCTAAACTAAATGGACAGGATCCGGAATTTTTCCGTTCAGGAGGTGTTTCAGCTCCTGTGCCTAAGCAGTTTACATTTACTCTGAGATTAGGGATATAATTTTTTCCCATAATCACAGCGCAAAGACTAACAACAAACAAGTTTTAAAAGCATGAAACGAGCATGTTAATTGCAAACACATACGCGGATAAAAATTCACATGCGAGTTACATTAGGTTTTAACATAAAAATTATTTTCGGATGAAGAATAAATATATATCAGTTTCGCTAATTATTGCAGCATTGTTCTTTGGAACTGGTTGCGATGATTTCCTTGACGAAACACCGGATAATCGTACCACGATTGATTCGAAGGAAAAAATTACCAAACTATTGGTTTCTGCTTATCCAACTTCAACCTATTGCTATCTTGCTGAATTATCATCAGATAATACTGATAACAACGGAAGTACCTGGAGCCCCTTTAACAGGTTGCAAACACAAACGTTTGCATGGGACGATATTACTGAAGTAGATACCGATAGTCCACAGAGTCTTTGGGATGGCTGTTATTTAGCTATTGCATCAGCAAACCTGGCTTTGGAGGCTATTGAGGAATTAGGTGACCCCGAAACCCTCACTGCTCAAAAAGGAGAAGCTTTATTGTGTCGTGCATATAGTCATTTTGTCCTTGTAAATATCTTTGGCAAACATTATAATGCATTAACAAGTAAAACCGACTTGGGTGTTCCGTATATTGAAGCTCCTGAAACTACTGTTTCTCCTAAATATAAAAGATTAACGGTTGCTGAAGTTTATGAGAAAATTAATACAGATATTGAAACTGCGCTTCCTTTAATAAAGGATGATATTTATTCTGTACCTAAATATCATTTTAATAAAAAGGCTGCATACGCCTTTGCTACCCGTTTTAATCTTTATTATTGCAATTATGATAATGTTATTACTTATTCTGCAAAGGTGCTTGGGTCTAATCCCTCTTCGGTGCTACGTGATTGGGAATACGCCGGATCATTATCGGCTAACGATAATTATCAGGGCGACGAATTTATTAGTAAAGATAACAGGGCAGCATTAATGCTGATTTCTACATACTCTTTATGGGGACGGATAAGCGGGCCATATTCAGCAGGGTCGAAGTATTGTCATAATAAAACTATATCATCACACGAAACAACAGGCTCAACAGGAACTTGGGGTTCATATTCTTCGTTTTACTGTAAATATGCAAGCTATTCAGGTATTCCAAAAGTGATTATCAGAAAAATGAATGAATATTTTGAATATACTGATGTTGTTAATGGAATTGGATTTACACATATTATTCATCCTGTATTTACTACTGATGAAACCTTGTTGTGTCGGGCTGAAGCTTATGTTCATAAAAAAGATTATGAAAACGCGACAAACGATCTGGCCACTTTTCAGGATGCATTTACTTCGGCTGCAACTTTAACCCGCGAGAATATTAACAGCTTTTATTCTGGCATTAGTTATTACACACCGGAATTACCTACAGTAAAAAAGAAACTTAACCCCGATTTTATTGTGGAAGAAGGAGAACAGGAAAATTTTATTCAGTGTATTTTGCACATGCGTCGCATATTAACCATACACGAAGGATTACGTTGGTTTGATATTAAACGTTATGGCATTGAGATATTTCGTCGTACTGTTGAAAACAACACTATTACTGTAACTGATGAACTAACAGTTAACGATCCCCGTAGGGCAATACAGTTACCTCATGATGTAATCACTGCCGGAATGACAGCCAATCCAAGATAATGAATTTAAAAAAATAAGCTATATGAGAGCAATAGGAATATATATAATTGCAATTCTGTTGACCGGATCTATTTGGTCGTGCAGCGAAGATGATATAACCGGTGACAGTATATTTGATACTTCTGAAATTGAACGTAATGAGTTTGAAAAATGGTTGCTTAAAAATTATACATGGCCATATAATATTGATTTCAAATACAGATTTGAAAATATTGAGTCGGATATGGATTATACTCTTGTCCCGGCCGATATTGATAAATCTATTAAGTTAGCCAAACTTGTTAAATATTGCTGGCTTGAGGCTTATGATGAAGTTGCCGGCATAGATTTCACCAGAGCCTATGTGCCAAAAATAATTCATTTGGTTGGCTCCGCAGCATATAACGACGATAACACAATGGTTCTGGGTACTGCAGAAGGTGGCCTGAAAATTACGCTATATTATGTGAACTCAATGATGGTTGATGCTAACTTTTTAAATCGTTATTATTTTAAAACAATGCACCACGAGTTTGCTCACATCCTTCACCAAACAAAAAATTACTCAACTGAATTTGAACAGATTTCAGTAGGGAAATATATTGGTGACGACTGGTCGTATAATTCAAATACCGAAGCACGCCAGGCCGGCTTTGTTTCGCCTTATGCACAAAGCGAGCCAAATGAGGATTTTGTGGAAATCATTTCAATTTATGTTACAAATTCACCCGCATACTGGGATGCGCTACTTGTTGATGCCGGAGTAGAAGGCGCCGCAATTATTAATGAGAAATTTGAAATAGTTCGTGCCTATCTGGAGGAATCATGGGAGATTGACATAAATGAATTGCGTAGTGTTGTTCAAAGGCGTTGTGGTGATTTAGATAAACTGGATTTGGAAAGTCTATAAAATATTCAAAATGAGAAAGATAAAATATTTACTATTTATGATCCCATTTTTCCTTTTACAATCGTGCGTAGAGGACGAGGAAAATATATTTGGGAGCTCTGCTTCTGATAGGATGAGTGAAGCATTATCAGAATATGAAACTGTATTAACAGGGGCTTCAAACGGATGGGTAATGGAATACTATCCCGAAGAAGATCATGCTATTGGTGGATACACCTTCTTGTGTTCATTCAATTCTTCCGGAGAAGTTATCGTGGCTTCCGAAATATCTACAAGCAATTATGTGC
>JAFGOZ010000157.1 GCA_016926235.1 Bacteroidales bacterium
TCACTTTTCAGGATATTATTAAGAGTGCGGACAACTCTAAAAAATCTATCATATTCACCAGTTGATGGAATGTCCTTTGCCCTTACAATTTCCATGAAGGTTTTAAACTCCGTGTATTTGTAGATGGCATATTTATCAGGATAGCGAAAAGCCAAATATACCGTAACCATTCTTTGTCCGTCATGGAAATGGCTTTTCATGCTTTTATCGAAAGCATATATTTCTTTGAGAAGGCTATCACAATGAAAAACAAATCTTTCTATGCGCTTATCAATTTCCTCTGACTCATTAAATAAGTCTTGAAACATTTGCCGCACTGCCTCTTGTTTGTAATCAATGAAACGAAGCATTACGGCTTTAGGAAACCAGTGGGGATTTGCCCATAAATTGTTTGTATCCCTGCTGTAAAAACTCTTATCATAGACTGATTTGAAATCATCTGCATTAATATCCCAGTTATCATGAAATGTTTTTAATGCTACCCATTTGTATATTTCACCATAAGTGCTGGAAGTAATTAATAGTTTATAGTTTTCTATTTGCTTCTTAATGATGTCCAATACCATTATCAGATGTTTTAATAGTTATAACAAAATCTAATTCAATATTAATGAGTTCTTTAACTTTTAAAGATAGCAAAATAGTCACTTATTTCTCCACTCCAAATGTGGAATTATATTTGGCGATGCATAAATACCACTATTATCCCTGCTGGCATAATTTATATTAGGACAACATTGCTGTCATTCACCCGTATATGTAATTATATGAAATATAAATGATTTTGTAATTTAGTAGGACAATCCAGATTGAGTTATTTTTATGTTTTCAAGTATCCTACATAAGCAAATGGTTTTATTATTATCCATCAAATTAGTTGACGATGAGTCTAATAATCTATAAAGTTGTTGATTTTGAAACATCACATGAGCGAGAGATTTTCGATAACTTATGCAAAATCGTAAAAAAGCAATATGATAATCATGAAGATATTCATTTGCTGATTGGTAATCCAAGTTTTGACAACCGTGACATAGATGCAGTATTTGTTAAAAGAGACGCCATTACTGTCATAGAATTTAAAAACTATGGAGGGAAATTGAGTATTGCCGAGAATGGTGACTGGAAATGTAATGAAATAGTTATTAAAGGGGGAAGCGGTGGAAAGAATCCATATTTGCAAGTTAAATTAAATAAAACAGGTCTCTATAAAATTCTCAATTTATGGTTCCCAAAACCATATGTTAATCTAAGTCATATCAGTGGAATAGTGCTTTTTCAAAAACCAGTTGAGATTATAAATTCATTGCTCCCACCATCAGTTGCAACATGGTTTCATGTGGTTGATATTTCGAGCATAGCAGAAAAACTCTCACAGATTACAAGCAGGGAGATTAATTATGCCAATAAAGATTTGCTTGACTTACCTACCAAACTTAATCTGGAAGATACTGTAATTTATGATTCAAGTAAAGAACAAGTTACCTCATTAAGTACTGAGGTTGAGAAAACTGTGAGTATACCCAGAGATTTAGCATCTCTTCAATTTGAAATCGAAAAAATTGGTTTTAAAACAATCCATCATTTCCCATTGCCTTCAAGGGAAGAAAAGATATTGGATGTTGCAGACTTAAATCTTGCTGCTCCAACATTAAAATACCTAAGTAGCAAATTCAATAGAAAGGTCTGGCATCATCAACATAAATCTTTACAGGAACTGAAGCAAGGCAATAATGTATGCATTGCCACATCAACTGGTTCTGGGAAAAGTCTTGTATTTTACAGTACAGGTATAGAATTGCTGTCTTTAGACGAAACTGCAAAGGTTATTGCTATTTATCCATTAAAAGCGTTGGGTAGCCAACAGGATGAAAACTGGGTTAAAGCACTTTCAAAATCTGGATTAAATGCAAAAGTGGGCAGAATTGTCGGGGGTGTATCAATGGACAAGCGCATTGACATACTTAAATCATGCAGTGTTGTAATATTTACACCTGACGTTATCCATGCTTTTCTATTAGGCAAAATAGGAGACCCAAAATTCAGGGTACACATTCAGAGATTTTTATCCAAGGTCAGGCTTATCATAATTGACGAAGCACATACTTATACAGGTATTTTTGGAAGCAATTCAGCATATTTATTCAGAAGGTTAAATCATGCAATAAACGTATTAAGTGGAAATTTCCCACAATATCTTGCTGCTTCAGCAACAATAGAAGAACCTGAAAAACACTTATTACAAGTTGTAGGTTTCAATTTCATTACTGTCGACAATGACACTTCGCCAAAGAATGCTTCAGACATTCTTCTAATTGAGCCTCATGATGCCAGTCAAATGTTGACCAAAATAACCGATTTAGTGGGTTATTTTGCGAAAAGTACTGATTATAAGGGAATAACTTTCGTTGATAGTCGAAAAATGGTGGAACAGGTTGCTGGTATTGTAAATAGGGTACAGCCAAAAACAGATGATGAATCAAATGAAGACGAAGAATTGGAACTGCAGTTTGATAAGGCTATCAACGAATTTAGAGTATATCCCTACAGAGCAGGTTATGAAAAAGAAGATAGTGAACTTATTCAGAAAAAGTTAAGAGAAGGAAATCTGAATGGTATTATTTCAACTTCTGCTCTTGAATTAGGAATTGATATTGCAGCATTAGATTTGGGTATTTTATTAGGTATACCATATTCTTCCACGAGTTTCTATCAACGAATCGGTCGAGTAGGAAGAATTGGATGTCAGAGAGACGGATTGATAATAATAATTAATGATAAATCCGTTAGGTCAGCAACAATCTTCAAAGACCCTAAAAAACTATTTGACATCCCTATGGCTGAAAGTGCCTTATATCTTGAAAATACTAATCTTCAATATATCCATGCACTTTGTTTTGCTGAATCAAATGGTGAATATGATGCAATCTCAAAATCTCCTGATGTTTTTGAAACCAATGTGTCTTTCCCTGATACATTTATCGATGTTTGTAATGATGTGAGAAATCACAATACATCAAGAGAGTATGATGACATAAAAAATTGTGGGGGTAATTATCCTCAATTGGCTTATCCTCTCAGAGACCTTGAACCTCAATTTAGAGTGGAATTAACTATAGCAGGGCTGGTTACAGAAAATAGAGGCTCATTATCTTACAGCCAAGTCATGAGAGAAACATATCCATGTGCAATCTACTACTACTTCGGACAGTCATTAAGGGTAACACATGTTGATGTTAGGAATCGATTAATAACGGTTAAAAGAGAAAGAAGATATTTTACAAAACCAAAACAACTTCCGCCTGCTATTTTCCCTCAACTTCGTGATGAAAAAATTATTCTTGCAAACGAATATGGTGACCTTAAAATACTTGAATTAGAATTATTGATTTTTGAAAAGATAATTGGTTTACAGGAAATTCACGGTGGAGCACAACCATTTGACCGAAATTATCCTATTATTGATAGGGAGAATAGACTTACATATAGAAATCCTGATTTTACCAGAAGTTATCGAACAACAGGAATTCTAATTACTCATCCAAGGTTTAATCAACCAAATGTGCGAACTGATTTAATTTCGCAAATTATATACGAAATTTTTCTATTGAATATCCCCTATGAGCCACAAGATGTTGGGTATGGAAGAAATAAATTCCGACCAAATACTTTGGGTTTTGAAACGGATAGCAGATTTATTGTAGTATATGACCAATCCTACGGCAGTCTTAGGTTAACACATCGTTTGGCTGAATATGAACAATTAAAAAAGGTATTTGATATTGCTTGTGAAATAATTACACGTACAGATTATATATTTTCATTTGTTGACGGAGAATCCCTTAATGAAGAAACCATTGATGCTATTCATGAAATGAGAGATTGTCTTCAAGAAGATTGTATTGAAATTAATTTTCAAGGGGATAATCGAGTTCCTGTAATTAAGCCAAATTCTTATTGTTTATATACTGGGAAAAGGATAAAAATCATAGACGTAGTAAATACTGACAGGGGCTTGAAATATCGTTTAATATCAAAGAGAGGAGGTACAACAAGAATGAAACTGGTCTCAATTAACGATGTGTCACCGATTGAACATGAAAGTAAGATGGGATATTTTAGTTTTGAATCTTATATGGTTGAAGATTAGCATGTCCGTCAAATTATTTTGTTTGTCTCCTCTCCCAAGGCGGAATCGGATTGTCCAACTTCCACAGTCCTATCTTATTATTTCTGGCATATTCTTCAGCCTGAGCATACTGCTGGTCTGATGAATACCTTATTAAAATACTTTTTTTAAAAATCGGCTGTCCGACAAATTTAATTCTGTAATTTTATCCATGTTGTAGTTGATTTTCGCAAAAACCAAATTACAACATCTGGGGGAAACCTTCGGGGATTACCCCTACTTTTATTATTTTAATCGGACACTACTGTTTCTATTTATAAAATTACCATCCTGTGAAATAACCAAATCAATAGCCATTGAAAAAGTACACTGCAAACTACGCATACACAAATCCGAACTTCGTTATACAGAATCTTATAGAAAATCCTATTGATACGGATTTGCTCCCAATTCTATTCGTTATTAAAAATATCTTGCAGAGGGGTTTTCCTACCACACTTTCAAAAAATCTGCAGAGCACGCTTGGCGAAATTCACAAAGAAGATGATTTTAAGGAAAGGTTTTTATTTGCTACCAAACAAACCCCAATTTGGCATAATACTATCAAAGGAGATAGGGAACGAAATTATTATCCAGCAAAGGATTTCTTTGAAAACATCATCATTAATGAGTTTGGGCAATATTCATTTGTCCAATCCTTAATCATCCCAGAAATTGAAATAAACGACATTGTTGGATACGAGGATAAGCATTTCATCAATCAACAAGTTGATTTTTACCTTCCACAAGCGAAACTTGTAATAGAAATAGATGGGCAACAACACAAAAAAGATAAGATAACGAGAGTTTCTGACGGCACAAGGGATAATTACCTTGCTCAACAAGGGATTATAACGATTCGAATTAATACTGATGAATTACGCAATGGGAAATATAAAAGTAAGGTAACCAAAATCTTAGAGCACCTTTCAAGACATGATAAACTTCTTAATTTTTATAGAACTGCCTGTGAGAAAATAGAAACAAATAGTATCAGTGACACAGAGATTAGAACCAAATTATTGCCGACAGCAGTAATTCGTTTTCAAATACTGCTAATAGAGTTGATGACACATAAGTATTTGTCCCTTAATGGAGAGTGGAATTTAAATCTTCTCATACACGAAGGCTTAGAAACTTCACCAGAGTTAGCAATTAATGATTTGCTTATTTGGATAGACCATTTATGGCAACTCAAGAACAAATCAAAAATTGAAAAGCCAATCTTGCATCTCAAAACGACTAAAGATAAATCTGAATTTATACCGACTACTAAGGCTATCAATATTGATTTTTCATTATTCAAAAGGTATACGGATGAAAACCGTTTAAATCCTGACGTAATTTATTTACGAACAGATTATTTTGACGACCCAAAAGTAAAATCCTATTTCAGGGTAAGTACATCAGAGCCAATTAATTACAATATTACAGAAGAAGATAAACCTACATTAGAATTCTTTTTGCACAATATCTTTGATAAGCGTACCTTCAGAGAAGGACAACTTCCGATAATATCAAATGCCTTAAATCGAAGAGATACGATAGGATTATTACCGACTGGTGGCGGAAAGTCATTGTGTTATCAACTTCCTTGCTTATTACAACCGAGCATTAATTTCGTTGTATGTCCCATCAAATCTTTGATGCAAGACCAATACGATAGCATGGTAAACATTCTTGTCACCAATGCAAACTTTGTAACGAGTGATAAAGATAAAGATGTAAGACGACAAATTGAATCAGATTTTGAACAGGGTCGATTCCTATTTGTATGGATTTCACCTGAAAAGTTTCAGATTCCATCATTCCGAGAGAAGATTAGTTCAGTGGTTGCTAATTTCTCCATCGCTTATGCAGTTATTGATGAAGTGCACTGCCTCTCTGAATGGGGTCATGATTTTAGGACTTCATATTTGAATTTAGCAAAGACCATTGATAATTTGAGTCCAAAAGATAAAAATGGTGATGGTACAATCAAGTTCATAGGATTAACAGCGACTGCATCTGTGAATGTTTTAAAAGACATAAAGATTGAATTTTCTCGCAGAAAACAAAGATTAGAGGATGAAAACATAAAATCCCTTTTAGATTACAGTCGCAAAGAACTGCAGTTTGAAGTTATAAATGACAATGGTAATAAGAGGGAAGTATTACAAAATTTGATTAGTGGTTTATGGGATTCCAAAGATTTAACTAAACCTGATGAGAAAGCAGGGCTGGTATTTACCCCAAATGTAAATGGTGAATATGGGTGTTATTCTATTTGTAATTTTCTAAATACACTTTATCAAGGAAAAGTAAATTGGTTTGCTGGTGATATTCCAAAGGTTTATGAATATGATGATAACGGGAATAAAACTGGTCGAAAAATCCCAGTGATGTCATTGGACGAATTTAAAAAACATCGGGAAAACGTACAGCACAATTTTAAAAATAACCAATACCTATTATTAGTTGCTACAAAAGCATTTGGTATGGGAATTGATAAGCAGAATATTTATTCCACTTTCCATTATGGATTACCAAGTTCAGTAGAAGCATTATACCAAGAAGCGGGAAGAGCAGGTCGATGGGATAAGAATCTTATAGAAAATAAAGATAAAATCGGGAAATGTTATGTCATTTATTCTCCTGAAATCATTGATAATGATAAGGTGGAACGTTTATTTCACAAAGACACAACATTTGCGGAATTGAAAGAAATAAGCAATGAGGTCAAATGGAATGGCAGGGACATTTTCAAACAAGTATTTCTTTTTACAAAAGGGCAAAAAGACATTGAAGAAGACCTAAATGTAATATTGAATGTTATTAAGTTCTATTTCAAGGCAGATGAAGCCGTTAATATATTTTGGAAGGATGCTGATTCAAAACTGAAAATAGATGAGGATACATTGCAGAAAGCCATCTATCGATTGAGTTTATTAGGTATAGTAACAGATTGGACAACAAACTTTATTGACCATTTTTGTGTCCATTTTAAAAACCTGAATGAAAGTAACATAATCAGTAGTGTTACGAACTATATATCGAAATACGAACCAAATACAAATGTTGCAGTTGAAATCGGGAAGGTTGAAAAGCCAGACGTTTTAGAAAAGTCCATCTGTTATTTACTCAATTGGACATTTGAAAACATTTCACACAATCGTAAACAATCATTAAAAACATTGAGGGATTGGTGCAATGATTTCATATATGACGAAAACTTTGGAAGTGAAGATTTTAAAAAGCGTATTGATAGTTATTTTATTTTTTCAGATACAACCTTCATTCTTCAAGATATCGGTGAATCCCCAAGGAAATATGAGAATTGGTTTGAAGCATTATACATTTACGAAGAAACTAACGAAGTAGATGAGAAAAATGTCCCAAAGAAACTTAAACTATATATTCCAGATATCCTCAATTTACAGAGGAGAAAAATGGAACTGGAAAAACTCAAAGATAGTATAAGCAGATTTTTGGAAAGTTATCGTAATAACTTAGGTTTAAACTTTCTAAGTGGATTTGTTCGTTTATCCCTTTCAGAGTATGTAGATAGTGATGGCAAAGAGCGATTTGAAAGTGCTTTAGACATGATAAAACAAACCTTTAGTGCTGAATGTCAGGACGACTTTTTTCAGCGCCTAATGTTTACAGGTAAAAACCTTAGTGAGGAACAAAAAGTGCAATTATGTCAGTCAATATCAAGATTTTATCCCGAAAGAATGGAACAATTTGCTGAATATTATGATTTGGCATATCTGCTTAACGAGATATATTCTCAAAAACTAATAACAATTAAAAAACTCAACAATATACTATATGAGCAACTTGCAGAAATTTAATACGACATTAGAAGACTTTGATAAAGAAGTTGGCAAACTAAAAGCGGTTTCAACTGCATATCAAAAATTGGAAGCCTTAGTAGATTCTTATGGTGACATAAGTAACCAATTTGAACAGAGTGTCAAAATGCTTGAAAACATCAATGAACTTCATAAAGGGCATCTGGAAAAAGTTGAAAACATTTTAGAAGAAAATACCGAACTCATAAGAAGGGAAAACAAAGACTTTTACAAAGAATTTGAAAGTACAATCCGTATAAAACTCGATGACAACAAATCTCAAATAAAACAACTCATTGAAAACGAGAGGATTAGAATAAAAGAGATTTTCGAAATTGAGTTTGCCAAAAACACAAAAGAACTTATACAGGTAATTATAAATGAAACCAATAAGCAATCCCAAATTCTTCTGAGTTATCAAAAAAGCATTAAAATATCTATTTGGTTATTAGGAGGAGTGAATTTATTTTTATGTGCGATGGCAATCTACAAGTTGTGGTTTTAGACCTTTGACTTAGGTCTTTCAAAATACCCTCTGTTTGGACAAATAATAGGATATAGATTTAACTACCAAATTACTGGGTAGGATACTGGGGTCTCGAATCATATGTTACATTCAAGAATTGTAATGGGGAGCAACTTCAATATAGGTTGACTTTCACATAGAAAGCGGTACTCATTCTCATGATGCATTTTCTCGTACAAATGATATTATATATGCTTTTACCACCTCTGAGTGGGTCGTCCTTTTAATAAAAAAAAAGAGGCGGCACGATTGTTGAATAAATATGTCTCGCTGCATTCCTCGTGCTATAAGGAAAGATGTGCCACCTCTTATGTATAGGTCGCCCTGACCTGTATAAGAAAAAGGCAACACCATTTTTTTGATGTGAAAGTCAATGTCTGCAATACACTCCTGTCTGCGGAGCAGGTAAGGTGAGAAGTGTCGCCTTTATGGGTTCCCTTTATTTGAGTCTTTTAATTTCTGTTCATATAATGCTTTTGCCAATTTCCCCAATCCCATTGGGTCGTTAGGGTCAAAATCCTTAGTGTTATCAACTTCTCTTTTGTCAACCAGAGTGCCCTTTTCAAATTTAAAGAATAAGTCCTTCTCAAAAATTGACATATAACCCATATGTACATAATGAAGCATCTTGCCTTGCGGTATTGTAATTTCTCCAGAAAACCATTCAGCAAAAACTTTATTGTTATTTGGGAATAGATTATCAAGTGATAATTCTTCATTTTCTTCAGGGAATCCTTTTAATGCGACCAGAAAAAGTTTGTCATCCTTAATTTCCCAAGTACCTACATATCCTCTCCAGCATCCAGATGATATAGCATGTGGTTTTGGGAATGGAGTTTCATCACCAATTATTTCCAAAAGTGGTTTTAATGGCTCAGTAGATAAGTTATACTTTTCTCCGTTGTAATACAATATTTCTCGAACTTGTGCAGTCATGGTCAGTAGATAACAATAATTTTATATTATCCATTTATGAATTCTTCTTTAAAGTTAATCAATTACAATTTAAATTTCTTATTTGAAAATATCGAAGGGTAGTTTGGCTTGCTTCTTATAACTATAAATTCATTTTATCTCTATTGACAAAGTAGAATCAGATGGTCTATCCTACGAATTATAACCTACTCATAACTGCGCTTCAGTATAATGGCTTGGCTGGCATTTAAACTGTTGTATTTCATCTAAATAATTGATATATTTGAGTGTCTCCTTTCTTGAATGGTTATTTCTTAATAAAGTCCATCATGAAAAATTCAGTCAACCTTATTGTCTTTGGCATTCTAATTCTATCAGGCATTATCCATTCCTGTACAAAGGAAGAACTGCCAACCTTGTCAACCTCTGGTATAACTAACATTACAGCCACAACTGCAACAGGTGGGGGTTTTGTAACCTCAGATGGCGGGGCAGCAGTGATTGCAAGGGGAATCTGCTGGAGTATAACAGAAAACCCCTCTACTGCGGATTCAAAAACTACAGATGGTGGTGGTATTGGTCAATATGTAAGCAGTATAACTGATATTAATGCTGGTGCTACTTATCATGTACGGGCATATGCCACAAATAATGTAGGAACTGCTTATGGTGCTGATATACCATTTTCGACATTAGGACAGTTGCCTTCATGTTTAACTCAACCAGCAACAAATTTATCGGCTACTGGAGTAACTTTAAACGGGACAGTTAATGCCAATGATTTATCGACAACAGTCACATTTGAATATGGAGCAACAATAAGTTATGGTCAAACAGTTACAGCCACTCAAAGTCCTGTAGTTGGAAATATATTAACCAATGTTAGTGCAGTTCGTACAGGATTAACAACAGGAGCAACTTATCATTATAGAATAAAAACCGTAAATTCTCTTGGGACAGAATATGGCGATGACATGGTATTTTCAACATTAGGGCAACTGCCTTCATGTTCAACGCAACCTGCGACAGATATTACCACCACCGATGCAACACTATACGGTACAGTCAATGCCAATGATTTATCCACAACAGTCACTTTTGAATATGGTACTACAGCAAGTTATGGTCAAACAGTCACAGCCACTCAAAGTCCTATTAATGGAAATGCAATTATCATTGTAAGTGCTAATATTTCAGGACTAACAGAAGGCACAACCTATCATTTTAGAATAAAAACAGTAAATACCCTCGGAACAAGTTATGGCGATGATAAATCATTCCTAACATTAGGAACTGCACCTATATGCACAACTCAACCAGCAACAGACCCATCAACAACTGTGGCAACCCTAAATGGGACAGTCAATCCATGTCATTTATCTACTATAGTAACCTTTGAATATGGGACTACGACAAATTATGGTCAAGAAATAACAGCCATCCAAAGTCCCATAACAGAGAATAGCGTCACAAATGTTAGTAGTAAAATTTCAGGATTGACATCGGGTACTACATATCATTTTAGAGTTAAGGCAACGAATTCTCTCGGCACTACCTATGGTGATGATATGACATTCCAAACCTTATCAGCATTACCCACTGTGACTGATATAGACGGTAATGTCTATAACACAATAATTTTGGGCTCGCAGGTTTGGCTCAATGAAAATTTAAGAACATCTCATTATAATAATGGTGATGCAATACCAACAACATTGACCCTTACGGATTTGACACAAACAGTAAATCCCAAATATCAATGGACTGTCAATAATCCAAATGATAATACAGTTCCAGAAAGTAAATGCTATACTTGGTATGTTATAGATGATGATAGAGGGGTATGTCCTATGGGATATAGAGTTGCTTCAAATGATGATTGGAACATACTGGAAGCATATTTGGCTGATAATGGATATGGAAACAGTATAAGCAAGTATAATGTCGCTAAATCAATCGCAGCATCGTCAGGATGGCTTATTTCGTATATAGAAGGTACGGTTGGGTATCAGCAGGAACTGAATAATAGTACTGGATTTAATATATTGCCTTACGGGGGCGTTTCACCCGAATCTTTTGGGGTAATGTTAGGTTCTTATGGTAGACAGCCACCATTCTGGACTTCTACAAATAAGGGTGACCAATTAAATATACGTGCAATCACCAAACTAATAAATTACCAGCAAAGTTGGATTATAACAAGTGATTACCCCAAAAACTGGGGATTTGGAGTAAGATGCATAAAGAATAATTAACCTGTAATATCTTTAACTGATGTAATAATTCAAGTGTAATTATGACAGCACAAACTTTAGACACTCTTGTCTTAAATGGCGAAGAAGTATCTATCGCAACAGAACCATTTGCGCAGTATTTAAACAAATTTAAAAAAAGACCAACCTTCTTTCCCAAAGACACAGGATGCTCAAGAGGTTATTATTCGACATGGGAAGTAAAGGATGAAAAGTTATTTCTCATTGGATTTGAGGGACGTGTTGTAGATTGGGATAAATCGATATATTGTAATGTTTCGGTGAACTCATTCTTTCCGAACCAAAACGAAGTATTTGCTGACTGGTTTACTGGTGAGATAAGAGTTCCGAAGGGGCAACTGCTCGACTATGTTCATAGTGGATATTTTTCGACATATGAAATTGACTTATTTCTTGAATTTGAAAATGGACAATTAGTAGGTCGGAGAACTGTCGACAACTATGTCGAGGAAGCCAAACGCAATATTAACGAAGGGAAGAAGCCTACAGATAAGATAGAAAATGTGCATAGTCAGAATTCATGGCTTGTCAAACTGCGAAGTTTCCTCAAGAAAAAGTAGTACTCACATTAAACTTAAAAATGATTGTTAACTCAAGGATTTAAATGCTGCAATCTCTGCCAATTTTTCTCGTAGGTAACTGTCTTCATGTAGTATGTCTTCGCCAAAAGATTTAACATTATTCAAGGCATCATCTCTCTTCCCAAACTCTACAGACTGGTAGTAGTACGAGGTTATAAAAGACACATAGATGTTTTTAAGGTCTTTCATATAGGAAGTTGCAACTGCATCCCCCGCAGTATATCTTATCAATTGCCTGACTGCATACGTGAAACTCGAAATGTTTGAATCTGAATAGTCTGGTCGCTCTGTAAGCATTTTTGCAAATGCAGTGATTTTTGCAATATTCTTAACCTTTTCTATAGTGGCATCCTTGCGGTTCATTTCCATTGCCATTTCCTCATGTTCACTTCCTTCGCAAGGCAAGACACCTAATACGATACTCCATACAAAATCGGATGCCAATATCCCTACACCAAAGTCTTCAAACAATGGTGTAACGGCATCCAATACATAGCCTAATTTGGTTTTGTCCGTTTCATCCATAGATATTATAATGTTTCAATTGCAAATTGCATTTTATTATTCTCACAATATTCATGTTGATAGAGAATAGTACTTGGGGAGAGCAACTGCTCGTATACGATTGGCAGACGTGCAAACAACATTGATATCTTGTCCAAATATTCATATTTACCACTTAAAAAATAGGAAATCCTCCTCTCTGAAACCTTAATTCTACGCTTCTCTAACCTATATTGAGTAGCAGGGTCTTCCCTTATCAACTTCACTATCTTCTGGGAAATGTCATTTCTGACATATCCAAACGCTAACCCATTCTTTTGCTCCTCGTCAATTTCATCAATGAGAATCCATACTAAATGTGGACATGGAATTACATTATAAACATAATCTTCATATGGGTGTAATATGAATCCCACATCATCGGTAGGTTGTATAATTTGCTTACAAATCGGACATCTATAACCTAAATCCTTTCCAAAGTTGACAGGCATATTCTTAGTTTCCATATTATTGCTCTTACTCATTACCAAATATTTATGGAAAGTAAGGGAAAAATAAACTCAGATTTAAATTATATCCAAATAATCGGGAACAACTAACCAAAGTTTGCGATAGACACGACCAGTCGAGAAAACTTCTTCAAAGAACTCATCCCAAGTTTTCCACATTTTTATTTTTCGTTCATTAGCATTTGCTCTAAATTCCGAGATTTTTTTATCCACAAGAGCCTTGGCTTCAATGTCAAACCTACTAAGTTGTTGAACTTTCCAATCATCCTGCACATCTGAGACAGCATTTTTCCCTTGTTCTTCCAAGTAGGATATTCTGTCTTGCAATGTATTCTCGTATATCTCGTCTAATACTTTATACATATCAAATAAAATCAGATAATTTTGCATTAAATTATCAATTAAATGCTGAGTTTCATTACGTACCTCAATCAATGAAAAGACAAGTTTATTATCTAAATTCATCTTTCTTACTATGATGTATAATTCATCATCAGTGATTATCTCATCCTTCAATTTGGAAAGAAACTCATCACGAACAGTATCAAACGCAAGATTAAAGGCAATCGCCTCATCCTTAGACCCTTCGTTAAACAACTTTACTTTATCTTTTTCATTAGACATAACCAAGTAACCTCTTTAATTATATAGGCATATGAAATATTATAATTTAAAAACGAGACTATTTTGTCTTATCAATATTATCGTACAAAATTTAATGTTTTATAAAGTAGCCAAAACCTTTATTCCCAAACTCATATTGGCTTCTATAAGTATTATTTTTATACTTTTCAGAAATTTCGTTTCTTAATCGTATTGCTTTTAGAATAACGGTTTTCAATTGGTTAATTGCCTCTTCATCTCGCTCAATTTTAACATAATGTAATTGCTGGCTTTCACTTAATCGTGGGTCATAACTAACAAAATATGAATGAGATGCCCCTGTAACCCAAAGTTCCCCTTGTATTTGCCAATGATAATGTAATTTGCTTTTTTTTAGAGTTGATGCGTCTTTGATTTTTCTTATGTAGTCCAAATGAATACGGGAACAATATGGGCATTTAATCTGAGCAATGACTAAATTATCCCTTTGTCCATTCTCAATAACAATGGTGTCTGGAGTTGCACCAACTTCTGATAACTCTGGATGCAAAACAAATCCTGTTTCTACGACCTCATAACCGCTAATTTCACTAAATTCCCGAATTGCATCTGGCTCATATCTTATACCCCATCTTGTTGCATCGTTGTCTGGTTTTTCATGATACGCATTCTCATGCATCTGAAATGCCAAATCTTCAATGCATTTCATGGCAGACTTAGACCAACCAGAACTGCCATCAGCAGGTTTTGCCATTAAGTCTGCAAAATTTGATGCAGTAAATTTCCCAATTCTTGCTCTATACCACTCAGGAGTTCGGTGTCTAATAATCATAATATTTCAAAAAATGTAATAGATTAGTCAGAGAATAAATCTTGTTGAATTGCGCCCGAATCAGATGCTTTTCCTTTCTTAATCGCTTCTTTTACCTGTTTGGTTTCTTGTTTATCAATTGTCAAATTTATATCAGTCTCATCAACCTTATATGGTTCAAGAATATCATGTTCAGAAAGATTGAATTGTCTAACTTCAATTCTTGTACCCGAATAATTTTGATTTTTCCATCTATTTGCTAAAGCATTTAAAAAATTTTGTCTTTCATCAATCTCTTGAATTTGGTTATGATAAAAGATGAAATTTGGAATAGTAAGTGGTTCAACAAATAGAAGGTCAAAGCGTTTTTCAGAGTTATATTCTTGACGTAACTTCATAAGAAGTCTTCCCAAGGCATTTACACCTATAAGATGATTGTCATTTTGTTTGTCTTTTATTGCGCCCCAAAATTTATCTTTGGCACTATCTTCTACGATTGGCTTATCTCCAGTTGTTTCAAGTAGTCGTCCAAACGTGACAAAGTTTTGAGCCAATTTAACTCTTAGACACCAATACATTATTTCTACTCGAACTTTGTACCAATCGGGTCGTGAATTATTTCTAAATGGCTTACCAACCATTTTGGCAGACATCGGACTTTTTTGTTCAATTATCTTTTTTTGAACATCAGGCAAATGAGGAAATCTACACGCTTGGTAAAGTGCTTCCGAGGTAAGTATATTAATACCATTAATCTTTAAGAAGTAACCTGATGCCATATTTGAAAGACCGCCAAATTCCTCATTAGTCTTACGAAAAATACAGCAATCGCTGATTTTGTAAATCCTGTCTTGATTCTTATTGGTGGTTTCCATTTATCAAAAGTATATATAGTAAAAATTAGTGTTTAACGAATAAAGGGAAAAAACCACCACCTGAATACCAAAATACAATTGGAGTATTGTTTGGTACGTTTCGCCATGTAAAACAGAGCGTTCCAAATCCAAAATCTCTTAATGAAGGCAATGAATATCCCAATGCCCTAAGGTTAGGTATAGTGGTGCCTGAGGCATTAAGAATTTGAATTCCTTTATGAAAAATAATATCTTCAAATCGTTTTCTGTTAATGGAATTAGTAAAGAATTCTTCTGTCTGGGGTATATTGTTTGGTCGAAAATATTCATCATTAGACAGAGGAATATTCCGTTTTAAGCAGTAGTTCTTAACATTCTCTTCTATTTCTTGTTGGTAATTGCATACAATCTCTGGCTGGTTTTCATTTGTTGGCAATATAATTTGAAGTTTTGACCCTACACTATTTTCAATTTCAAATTTCCTTATTAAAATATAGCAATTATTGAAATCTTGTGCAATTTGATAACGAAACTGGGCAAATTTCTTTCTACAATTCTTTGAATGAATAATGAAATATGAGAATACCAACCTTATATTATTTGATTGTAGTTCTGTTAAATACGTTTGTTCGCCATTAATTTTCTCTTGAACCCATACTTTAATATCTTGAAATAATGTATTCCCAGTGCATAGAACATCATCAAGGTAAATGAAATTCTTCTTTAACTTCCTACCACATTCATTAAAATTAAACTGAAATTCTTCTTGTAAAACCTGTCTCATTAATTGTAATAAGACAGGTTGACTTTTATTTTGTGGCTGAAGGTCAAGGAAAACCGTTTCAAGAAGAAATTCATTAATATTAGGGTATTCATAATATTGAGTAATAAACTCAATACTTTCTTTTAAACATTCCTTCACATCTAATTTTGATAAATAATACTTATTAAAAATGTTTTTTAATTCTGTTAGTAGGAAAATTCTATCTGTTTCATCAAACTGCATTATCCACCTAAGAATTCTATTTGTGGTAATTTGAACATGGGGGTTATCTTCATCAGAACGGTAATCTCCAATAATTTCATAAATGTCCTGTATTAATTGCTCCACGACTTAGAATATATTTTGTTTAATATTTATTTATTGCCAAAGAAGACAATATTGTTTTAAAGGTAATCAAATATTACCTTAGTTCCTCGATTTTGAAATCGATAGACTCTCCGTTCATATTTACTAATCTGGGGAGTTCTCAAGAACTTACTAAAAATATTTTCAGGACACACTTCTACGTCGTACAGGCGTAGAAATATTATACAGTAACCACAAATGGAATGAATAAAGATTGGAATGGTAATATTTTTGAGTCCACCATATTCAACAGCATAAGTTATTGCATTCATAAGTAAATTCATCGAAGAATATAACTT
The DNA here is from genome assembly GCA_016926235.1 of Bacteroidales bacterium. Next base: position 17,006 of record JAFGOZ010000157.1, read on the forward strand.
AGGGCATATTAAACAGGGTATCGTAATAACAAACAACTCTACCGATACGGATTGGTTTCATAAATTAATGCAGATTGCACAGTTGGCTTGTTTCACTGATGGGCGTGCAAAGTATTACCATCAAGAAAAGATTCCAAGTATCATACATGGTCAAGTTTTCTTTTATGTCGGGAATGATGAAGATAAATTTATTATAGAATTCATGGATGTTGGTTTGATTTTGAGAAAGGCATAATAAGAACCTCTTTTAGAAACTCAGGATATTATACGTTCCTATCAGTTCCTCTTTTGCCATGCACAAGTATCGTCTTGTTATGGCTGGATTCGAATGATTAAATTAAGGGGATGGTGTTATGGATGGGGTATTATTCCAATGATTTGATTTCGATAAATCGTAAAAACCTTCTACCAATCTCAGTGGTTCGATTCTGCATAAGACCACTTCCTGTCATCATTGTGCCTAAAGAGCCACTATTATGGAGACCTGCACGTTTCAGGTCTTCCCATACAAGATTACAGAA
>JAFGOZ010000158.1 GCA_016926235.1 Bacteroidales bacterium
GCTTTCGTTACCATTCACTTCGTTTTCAGAGTAGGCAAACCTAATATCGGCCTCAATACTATCTGTTGGAAGCATATCCGTTCCAATTTTCCAATATTTTTTCAAACCTGTAGCGTCTTCCATACCGGGATGAAATCCGTAGGTTGAACGAACCGAGATATATTTTACTCCTCCCGGATGGTTGATGGTATTTGTGATCTCAAAGGGTGTATATACCGTGCTGTCTGTGAGTGTACCAACCGGATATACTCTTGTAAAATCTCCTGCTGTTGTGGATTTTATTATCAGACTTCCGGTTCCATCAGTAACAATCATACGTGTTGAATCCGGGTTTTCTATTTGGAACACAGCAGTTGTATCGATTGTAAGATTATGGTTACCTATGCTTATATATCCATCATTATCTTTGACCAGACTCTTTTTAATAGTCACATCACCTCCAAGATTTCCTGTTCCTGTACCCTCAAATCTGAGATTTTCATAGACTGATGTTTTAATTTCGGGATTTTCATTTGAATAAATCACCATATTATTTGCCGAATCAAGACCAAGATTACATGTTATTGAAGCTCCCAGGAAGTTTAAAGAGTAGTTGTTTACCAGAGTTCCATTCCCTGTAAGAGTAATACATGCAAGACTATCGGTATTAATAAGATGAACAGTATTTATTTCAATATTTTGAATGGTATCCTGTAAGAATATTTCCTGATCATTCGTAGTAAAAATATAATTGCTTGTTCCGCTTGAGAAATCTGCCTTTTTAGATATACTCAATCCGTTTCTGAATTCAAAAATATCATTCATATCAGCTTCCCATGCTCCGTTATCAGATACTGCAACGAGGCTGTCGAAAATAATATAACCTGGTTTGTTGTTACTGCTAAAAGTACCATTTACAGATACGAGGTCATTAATAATAATAGAATCATTGTCCAGGTTATAATTGGCACCTGCATCAATAGTGAAATTTCCTCTAATATTTCGGGTTACCACACTATCTCCAAAATATTTTATTCCATCACCTGATACTATGAAGTTGCCAAATTCTCCGTTAAAGGCATCCCATCCTTTCGTCATTTCATAATCCGTTCCATTATAGTATTTTACTGTTGAACTTGGATGGATAACATACTGTTCAAAACCATTACAGGAATGAGGATTAAGTGATGCAATATGGAGTTGACCCAATGAGTCAACTTGCAATATATTAGTATTATCACCACCGCTGATATAGCTGCTATCAAGATCCAGTATTCCTTTCACCACTGTTACACTGGATTGAACTGATGGTGAAGTACCGGAATTGATATCCAGATCTTTTTTCAGAGTCACAACTGCATTTTTCACGGTCTTTTCCACTTTTAATCCGCCAAACTTCCCATTTCCACCTGTTCCGGTAAGGTCCCCTACATCTTTTAATATAGAATTACTGTTGCCGATAAAAACAAGTTCTGCTACATCTCCGCTTCTGTCATAAAAGTCAACATCTCCCGGACCATAAAAGTCAGCTCCAACTTCTACAATATGTTTGAGGGGTGATACTTTATTCCTGGCTACCGTAAATAGACCATTCACAACAACTTCATCTGCCACGGTAAAAACATGAGCAGATATAGTGTCGAATGTAAGGGAAGATGAAGCACTTATGGTTAAGCTTAAAATGTTAACATCCATATCGATAATGACATCATTGTTAATAGTAGCTTTATTAGAAGCATCCGGGATTACATCTCCTGTCCAGGTATTCGGGTCACTCCAGAGACCATCATTTTTGGTTGTCCTGGTAGTTTGTGTGATTCCACTTATTAGTATACTAAGGAGGAATATACTTAAGAAAATTGTTTTTCTCAATGATAGAATATTTGTTTTCATGGTATTGTGATTTAGTTTTTAAATTATCATCATACAGTAATCCGTGCATTTAAATGCATTTTCTGTAATCCGTAATAGTAAGTTTAGGCTAACGTTTAGGTCATCATTCTAAAATGGTATCATATATCCAAATGATACAGAAAAGAACCCGCTTACCGGATAGTCGATAGTTTTATCCTGGGTTGTAGGCATATTTACTGTATATCCCAGCTCCAGGTCAAAATCACGCCAGGTTATAGTCACGGGAAGGTACAATTGGGTGTTTAGTAAGCCGTATACATCTTTTGTTGTTACATCACTTTCTGTACCGGATAATCTGCCAGAATTACCAGATGTCTCATAAGCAATAGTTTCAGTCGAAACCAGCATAGATATCTCAGGTTCGAACTGGATATAATCGAATGTATTAATTTTATAAAGGTTTATACGTGAATAAATAGATGGTGAAAGGTCAATACCCACATCATTACCAAATAAAAGCCTGGTTGAAAATCTTCCTCCGACCCATTTGTTTTTCAGAGTAAATCCGGCACTGATGCTATTATTATAATTGTAATTTAATTCGGGATCAGGCTGATAATAGAAATATCTTGTATAGGTAGTCCTGAATGATAGGCTCTTCTTTCTATTTAAATATTTATAATAGCCTCCCATAAGGATGGTTGAGCTATAACCCGGGTCAAACTGGCTATACCATGATCCGGAAGTACCCAGAAAATATCCTTTTGAATGGAAAAAGAACAGATATCCGTTCATATTATACATATTATCACCTATTTCCCTGCCTGCATAGAATGATTTGCTATCATAATTTACACCCGCATATAGAGCCATAAAATTATTTGTTGTATCAGTAGTGGTAACTGTTTTCATTTCATTTCCCATTACGTCCATCAGAAGTGAGTCAATCCTGTCTGTTTGTGTCCATGTTGAAAGCTTTGTCAGCATAAACAAGTATAGCATTATTATTTTCATCTTCAAATTCATTTATCTTATGGCGCTTTTTTTCAGTTTATGAAAACCGGAAATAGCAGACTCTATTTCCGGTTTTCTTTTTCTTGTGGTTGATAAATCCTATCTGTTGTTTTGACCGCTCCTGGTTTGATTTTGAACATTTTCACGGTTTTGTTTGCGTTGTTGTTGTTGAGCCTCGGCAGCACAGTTACGTAATTCATTTCTTTGTTGCTTGCGGATTTGTTTGTTTTCCCTAAGCATTTCTTGTTGCTGCTCGCTTAATGATTCTCTGAAAGCCTTACGCTTTTCGTGCCTGTTCATTTCACGGTTTTCAAGTATGGCAACCTGGTCATCTGAAAGAGACTGACGGAACCGGTTCTGATGCTGATTTTGGCTTTGATCCTGAACCTGGGTTGCAGTTTGATGCTGGTTCTGGTTTCTCGTTTGTGTTTGAGTCCTGGTTTGATCTGGTTCTTCATTTTCCTGTGCAAAAGTTACTCCTGAAAAAAGAAATACTCCAATTGCACAACCAATAATTTTTAATCCTAAATTTTTCATAATAATACGTTTTTAGTTTGACATTATTAGAAGCTTATATCTTTAAAGTTTCTGTTTTGGCTTCTTTTAATATTATTCCGCACAGGAATCTTTTTACCCTACCTTTTTTTGATTAAAATTTTAAAGACTCACAAACTTTTAACAATTATCTTTCGCCCCTAGGAGCGACACTGTCTAACCTTAGAAATAAATATTCAAAAATAAAGTAGGGGTGAGAGGTACAGCTTCCGAGTAAACACTAACAGTGGTTATATCATCGGTTGGAATGGTGGTATAGTTCGAGTATTTGATGTTTTCTTCATTTAGAATATTCAGAACAGAAATTCCCGCATCGATATGAACCTTTTTTGCTGAAAATTTATAGATCACTGATGCGTCAAGCCGGCTGTAAGGCTCATCATATTCGAGCGCAGGGAAGCCTGATCCATATACGAAATTGGATGATATATAAAAAGGTTTCAGCTTTACCAGTCCGGCCAGTTTTATTTCATGGAGCTGATCATGCAGAGCATGTTCATATTCATCACCATCAAAATAGGGAAAGTGTTCCATAGTATTGCTTAATGTATATGCAATCCACCATGTTTGTTTTTTGAATTCTTTTTTTATGAAAAAATCCAGACCCTTGGTTTTACTGTCACCAGTATATTGATCTATCTGATTATTTGTAAGCAAATAACGGGTTAAATCACCGGTCTTTCTATAAAATCCCTCAACAGATGCTGTAAAGTTATTTTTGTTAAATGAAGCACCCAGAGTATAACAATTTGAATGCAATACAGGAATATCTTTGTCATCCAGAATCTCCCAGGCAAGGGTGTAGTTTTTAGAAGTATCCATAGTCATGTTCTTGGCAACGAACTGGTTATACATACCTATAGCTGAGTTTATCTTCAAGAAGTCGTTAACATTAAACTTGATCGATAATCTTGGCTGGATAAACAGCCTATTGGCATTTACATGATAGTCTGCACGCAATCCTGGTTTTAGAGTCAGCTTATTATATACATTAATATTATCCTGTAAATAGACATAGGGAAGAGGCAGTGAGGTTTCTTCATTTACAGATGCGGCAAAATCTTTGAAATTGACGAAGTAGTAAAGGAAACCCAATCCGGCGTTGGCTGTATGCTTTTCTGTAAGGTTTAGTTTGTTATCAATCTTGCCATTTAATTCATTTATTTCATTCGTGTGGCGCTCATCAACATTATAGAATGACTGATTCCCCATAGTCCGTTCGACCAGTTTCTCCTGGTCTTTTAGAGTTTCTAAATATGAATAACTTAACGTTATGCTACTGGTATTTTTCTCATTCCAGTTTAAGCCATAAAATGCTGCACCTCCCAATTGGTTGTTTTTTTCAAGGTAATCCATGGTTATGGAATTGAATTGTCCTTCCTGGGCAAATGAATAGTTGTAATTATCCTGTCCTCCATAAAGACTAACATAGTAATTACTTTTTTTACTGTTGCCCGAATATTTAATATTAATATCACGAAATATGTAGTCAGGAGTAATATAGTAGTCAGCCTTATTGCTTCCACTGCCACTTCCCCGTCCCCTGGTTGAACTACTTGAAGTAAATTTCACCGGATCATACAAATCATAGTAGGTCTGTCTGTAAGCCACTACCAGAGATGATTTTTGCTTGAAAGGGATGCTTATGCTCCCGTTTATCGTCATATTGTTTATACAAAATTGGGCAGATGGTTTTAACCGGTTTCCATCCACACCTGTAATATCTACTATTCCGCCCACTTTTTCACCATATTCGGCACCAAAGGCACCTTTAAGTACTTTAATATCCTTTGCCATATAAGGATTAACTGCGCTGATATTATCGTTGAAGTTTTTCATGCCATAGAGGGTGAAACCATCAAATATCACCTGGCTGTGTCCTTCGTAAGCTCCCCAAATGATCATGTCAGCAGATTGTTCCCCTGCTGCAAGTATGCCGGGTTGCAAACGTAGCAGGTTGAAAATGGAATTATCACCATTGCCGGGCAAAAAGTAGGCGATTTTATGATTAAGTTTTGTTATTCCCGGTGCTATTCCTGTTTGAATTGATTTGGCTATTACAGATCCTTCAATGACGATTTCTTTAAAGGCAATAACCGATGGGGTGAGATAAAATTTGTAATGGCTTCCTTTTCTTACCGTTGTGTCAATTATATAATATCCCAGGTATGAAATTATCAAATGAAAAACGCTATCATTTGTTGATGTATAGGAGAAATTACCCTGTGCATCCGATATCATTCCGTAATTATTGATTTGTATCGTTGAGAAAGGAAGTGTTTCAAGGTTGGTTTTGTCAAGTATTTTACCAGAGAGAATGTACTTTCCAGGTTTTTTTTCTAACTGAACTGAATAGATGATATAGACTCCTTCATTCACCTCATAGGCCAGGGGGAGTCCTTTAAACAGATAATTTAATGTTGCAGGAATATCCGGAAAGTTTTTGTTAACAGAGAGTTTGAAGGTTGCGAGTTTTTCATCGTCAAAGGAGATCATCAGGTTATAATCATCACGCAGCGAGATTAAAATCTCGTTCAGCGGTTTTTGATTACAGGTAATAGTTACCTGCTGGGCTGTTGCCTGGTAAAAAGAGTAAGAAAGTATAAAAATCAACCAAACCTTTTTTGAAAAAAGGCAATTAATTACCCTTCGTAATGACATATTCGTTACTCGACTTCTTTGTATATTTAAGGTTAAATGGTTTGCAAACTAAGTTTAAAACACTTTCTACAGAGTTACCTTTATTAAAATATCCTGTATACGTGTTTTTAAATTCTTCCGAAGTTGAGATAGTTACACCATACTGCCTGCTTATCTCATCAAATACAATACTAACGGGTGCCGAAGTAAAAATGAATTTATTATCCTTCCATGAAAGTATTTGTTCGGTATTTATGTTTTCCTTAAGTTCCAGTTCTCCTTCAATGTTTAATTCCGCACGCTGACCAGGTTGTAAAATTACTTCCTTTTTATTGGTATTCTCCGTTACTTTCACTTTACCTGTCACACAGGTGACTTTGTACTCACTTTTTCTGGAGAAAATATTAAAGCTTGTTCCCAGAACAACTGTATTGCCTTTTTCAGAGTTCACTACAAATTTCTTGCCTGGTTGCACTTCAAAGAATCCTTCTCCTTCAAAATCTATTGTTCTCGAGAATTTATACCAAAATGGCTTATAGGAAAGTTTTGATTCAGCATTCAATTCAACTTTCGATTTATCAGAAAGAAGGAGGCTGCTATGCTGTCCCGCCGGAACTGTTAAGGTTTTTGTATACAAATACATAAACAGAGGGAGCCCGGCCAGGATAACAAATACTGCTGCCACAGCCACTTTTAACCAGGAACTATACATTACCCTGGTCCGGGCTGCTTTGGATCCTTCCATTTTTTGCTCCATCTTCGCCCATATCTGTTCCTTATCATCATCCCATGAAATGGATGAGCGGCCAATCATATCAAGAGCATCCTTTGAAAGGTCGTTCTTCGTATTATTATGTTTTTTTTCAGTTGCCATCTATTCTTTCAATTCTTTTTTTAAATGTGCCAGTGCAATGGTCATTCGCTTTTCAACGGCCTTTACACTTATATCAAGCCTTTCGGCAATTTCATGGTACTTGAGCCCATCCATGCGGGCCATAAGAAATACGGTGCGCTGTTTTTCTCCCAGGGTAGATAAGGCTTTGGTATAACTTGCAAAAAGCTCATTATACCGCATCTGGTCTTCCGGTGAGAAATCACTGTTGTCATTCGTAATTGTTTTAGCATAGTTCATTTCAAGTACCTCCCTTCGGTAGCGACTCACAAACATGTCGCTCGCAATTTTATACAAAAGCCGAAGCGCAGTTTTTTGATCAACTGCCAGTTGTTTCTCCCACACCCGCATAAATACATCCTGCGCGAGGTCCGTAGCCTGCTCCTTATTGGCTCCACGATACACCAGATAGCTTCGAACAGAATCGAAATACCTGTTAAACAACCCTTTAAATTCTTCTTTTGTCAATTCTCAAAAAGCTATGTTACTAACTCAAATGATTCATTGTATAAAGTTAGTTATTTTTAGTCCGAACAAGATTAAAAATACCCTACCTTAAAATCAAAAATTATTCAATAACTTTGAAATTCATTATTCAAAAACAATAATCAACAGCGAACACTGGATTCTCAAATAATTTGAAATATAAAAATCCTGCCCCGACGGGATTGATTTTATAAGAAGATGAGTATTAAGTCAACAAAACTAAACATTTACCAGAATTACCCCGTTGGGGCAGGGCTATGATCTGGCCAATTCCATAATTGATGATACTGGTTACTGATGCTTGATCAGCTTTTTTTGGAGAATTTCCATTTCTGGTTTAAAATAAATTGTAGCATTGAATCTTGATAACAGTAAACATTGAAAATCATTACTGTCCGGAGAAAAAGAAACAATTGATAAAAGCGCTAAAGCGCAGTTTGCTTCATCATTGATTTTTAATTTGTTAGAATTTCGGACTAAAGTCCATTTCATCATAGGGGCAATTATTACCCCCGGATAAATCCGGGGGCTATATTTATTCTATATATTAAGGCTTTTTGCTACTTTATCAGCTTTTTCCCCGGTCACTACTAATTGAAAATAGAAAAAAACATTTTTTTTTAGCAATAACTTAGTTAAAACTTACAATCAGATACGTATGCGTAATGTTAAGATGTGTATGCATCATCTTTAAATCGGTATTCTTTATGTGGAGATTCAAATGCGTGACCTCATTCCTCATATTCTTGATCTTGAGATTTAAATGAGAGATATAAAGTTTAATATTCTTCACAATTATATCAATATGCGTGACCACGAGATGCATATTCTTGAACTTTACATTCAAATGCACGACTTTAAGGTGAATATTCAGAAACTCAACCTGAAAATGTGTCAGTCAGAGATGAAAATGTGTCATATTAAGGTAGGAAAGCGCTACATATACTTTCATTTTCTTTATTATAAAATAATTTGTAACATTGAATTTTGATAATCCTAAACATTTTATAGTGAAAAGAATTGTTTGTTTTTTTCTAATTATTGTATTTACACTTTTAACCGGACAACTCCATTCTCAAAATCCCGTTGGATACGGCTGGGCAAAAAATTCAATTAATGTACCGGTCTTCAGGAAAAATTCAGTCGTAACTTTTAACGGGATACAATATACTGCCTTTTATGACTCAAATGCTTGTGTGGTTCTTGCAAAAAGACATTTGGGAGAAGATAAATGGGAAACAAACATTACACAATACAAAGGGGATGTAAAGGATGCCCATCGTTCCATCAGTATAGGGATTGACGGGAATGGATATTTACATATGGCATGGGACCACCATAATAACGCACTTAACTATTGTATTGGCAAAGAGCCCGGTTCCCTCATTATGGGAACCAAAACAGAAATGATCGGCAGCCTGGAGGATGATGTAACCTATCCGGAATTTTTTATACTTGCTGATGGAAATATGATATTTATGTACAGGTACGGTATATCGGGAAGAGGAAATCTTGTAATTAACAAATATGATATTAAAACCAAAACCTGGTCCAGATTGCATGATGTGCTTATTAGCGGCGAAAATGTAAGAAACGCTTACTGGCAATCCTGTGTTGATAAGAACGGAACCATACATGTTTCGTGGGTTTGGCGGGAGACCTGGGATGTTTCCACTAACCACGACATGTGCTATGCAAAGTCAACCGATGGCGGAGTTACCTGGACAAAATCAAACGGTGATGTATATACTATCCCCATTACTGCATCAACTGCAGAGTATGTAAGCCGTATTCCTCAAAAAAGTGAACTTATTAACCAAACATCCATGTATGCCGATTCGGATGGGCATCCGTATATTTGTTCCTATTGGACTCCAGAAGGATCAACAATTCCTCAATATCATCTGATTTATTATAGTGACACTGCATGGAAAACTTTGCAAATTTCCAATCGGGCCACTCCCTTTTCACTTAGTGGAGGAGGTACCAAAAAGATACCCATTTCCAGACCACAGCTAGTCGTTGATGACAGGTATGATTCAATTATTGTATACCTTATATATAGAGATGAAGAACGGGGAAGCAAGGTTTCTGTCAATAAAAGCCTGAATACTGATTTGACAAAGTGGGCTATTTATGACCTTACAGATTTTCCGGTGTATAGTTGGGAACCATCCTATGATACGGAACTTTGGAAAGGCTCCATGATTCTGAATATTTTTGTCCTGGCAGCAGGGCAGGGCGATGGAGAGAAGTTGGAAGATCTTCCGGCGCAGCCGGTTTATATTATAGGAATACCTTGGGATATTTCGCCGAAAGATTGTTTTTATATTCGATAAAGATGATATGCTTAAATATTATGACGATTTAAACCTTCTCAGGTTTCTTCTTCCTGAGGCGCAAGATCGGAAGTTTGAGAGCAATGAGGGAAGACATGAGCAAAATAATTGGAAATAAGTGAATTAAAGCATAAATTAGTATAATAAAATTCATTTACCGGTAAAATCAAGCAATGTTGCATGATAATGGAGGTTGCGATAAAGAGATAAAAAACCCTGTGCAAAACATATATAACATATGGAAAGAAAGGAACCGATATAGTTTGGATTTAGAGAAACTAATATGCTGATTTAAATATATTATTTTGATTTTTATAGGGGTAATTGACATTTTGTTTGTCTTAAAAGAAAAACAAGGCATTGCTGCTGATTTAGTTATGAGATACAACATTAACCATCAATACTACCTTATGTTAAAACTAAAATTAAAACCATGAAGGAAATAAAGTTTGTAATTCTGCTTTTGCTGATTTTGATTTGTAAATCAAATAATGCACAGGAAAAAGTATTCATTCCGGATGCTAATTTCAGGGGGTTTTTAAACACCAATTATCCAACTATTATGGATATTACAGGAGATAGTTTAATCGTTGACTCAGCTGCTACTATAGACTATTTGTATTGTAGCGATCAAAATATTGCTGATCTGACAGGAATTGAATATTTTATCAATATTCGATATCTTTTGGCTGATGGCAATCAACTAACCAGCTTACCTGACCTGTCAAGCGCTACAGCTTTAGAACAACTTTATTGTCGTGAAAATCAGCTAACCAGCCTGCCCGATCTGTCAGCTAATACAGCATTAATGGAGATATGGTGTGGATCTAATCAATTAACCAGTCTACCCGATCTGTCAGCTGATACAGCTCTATTGTTACTTGATTGTAGGTTTAATCAACTAACAAGCCTGCCTGACTTGTCAGCTAATACGGCTCTTCAAGCACTTTTGTGTTATTACAATCAAATAACCAGCTTACCCGACCTGTCAGTCAATACAGATTTATTTGTGCTTTCTTGTCATGACAATCAACTAACCAGCTTACCTGACCTGTCTGCTAATACAAAACTGGAATACCTCTATTGTGGGAATAATCAACTAACCAGCCTGCCTGACCTGTCAGCTGATACAGCTTTACTAAAGCTTGGTTGTGAAAGCAATCAACTAGACAGCTTACCCGACCTGTCAGCCAATACGGCGTTAACAGAACTTTCTTGTGGTGGTAATCAATTAACCAGCCTACCTGACCTTTCAGCTAATACAGCTCTGGATTTGCTTTTTTGTTCCAACAATCAACTAACAAGTTTACCCGATCTGTCTGCTAATACAAAATTGGAATACCTTTATTGTGACAGCAATCAACTAACCAGTCTGGATATTTCTGATTGCATTGCTTTAAAATCGATAAGTTTAGCTTATATGCCTGCATTAGGTGAGGTTTGTGTATGGACAGATCCTTTTCCTCCGGCAGATGTGACTATCGATACAA
>JAFGOZ010000159.1 GCA_016926235.1 Bacteroidales bacterium
GCCAGGCTTTTGGTCATCTGATAATCCACATTATGTAATCGCTTAAGCAAAAAAACCGCGCCAGTTAAAAAGAAAACTGATCACGGGTTTTGCACGCTCTTACATAATGGTGAACGATTATCAGAAGTCCAAAATCCTTAAAACCCCCGACCACCCACCCCTAAAAACGGTCGAAGATCACGCTGAAAGCGTGATTAAAGATAAAAACCTTCAACCGCCTTGGCATTAATGATTCTCAGGAGTTATTAAATTATTAAACAGCGTCACTCTTTATTTATGCATTGATTTCTTATGGACCGGTGTATCGACCATCAATATGACTCCAAAAAAAATCAAAAATAACAATTGCTAAAACAACATACGAACTATACTGAGATATCTTATTCTTTTTAAAAATTGTAAAAATAGATAGTATTATATAGCAGCAAACAAGTATTAATCTAAGCATATGGTATCTATTGGCATCAAAGAATACATTTGGCACCATCATAGCATTGAATGGATTAAGGTGAAACAGTCCCCAAAATATACATGCAATTAGCATGGCCCATGTAAGATAACTTTTTTCAAGTTGTTTTATATATATGATTAATGTCCCCAATATGATTAATGGTGCAAATAAATAAATAGCAAATATCATCTAATAACGACCCCGTTCTTTGTGATCCCTCTTACATAATGGTGAATGATTATCAGATGGCTAAAGACCTTAAAACCCCCGGGCTATGGCTTACTCCCACATTTTATAGAATGGAATTATCCGTGCGTCATGCTCATGTTTAAAAGTCACTTCAATACGATTTTCGATAACTCCTGTATTTGTATAAATTTTATACTTCGCTTCAAAGACAACTGTTTCTTGTTTATCATTTACAGACCATTCTCCAGCTGGGGCAATCCAAGTTGCACTTGAATTCACCAAACCATCTAAATCTCTGTTAAAATTTACGAACACTGGAGCAGTTAATATCTCAAAGGAGCGATTGCCCTTTTTTATCGTGATTTCATAAATTTCCATCTTGATGCAATTTTGTTTATTTTCTTTATCAATAGCTCTTAAACCGATCAAATAAGGATGCCCGATATAGTGGTACCCAAACAACGGAAAAAAACTTAAAAACCTCTCTTCTCCAGATAAGAGAGGCTGTATCCAAACATCATTTACCGATTTTGATCCGCCTGAATAAACGTAATACCTATTAAAATTGATGTAATTAAATATCCCAAATGTAGCATCCAAATAAGTCATTAAGACATTAAAACTAAATAAAATTGTAATCAAGATAACTACAAACATTTTAGTCTTCTTTTTCATAAAATCACTCCTACTCAGCATATAGTGGGCGAACTTTATAGTATTTTGCCATATTGGGTCCGACAGTTGTACTAATAGAGCGCCCCATTCCCAATTTGGTCAAAATAATATCTCTAAAGAAGGTTCTTTTTCGACCGCCAACCCCAGAGCCTTGTCGATCGATATAATCGGCTAAATCTATCGGTTCAACATCATGTGCCCAATGTAACGTGTCGTACCTTCCGGTTTTATGCCAATCTACTGTTCCAGAAGCAGGGGGTAGAGGTAGCAAAACACCTTCAGCGTCATATGTACATTGGTTTGCATGGTAGTCAGCATTCGGTAGGCTTCGCATTGACCAAACTGCACCAGGGTGTAAAAGTAATTCTGCTGTTTCAGGGCGCTGTGGCTCATGCCAATTTTCTTTTCCCTTCTCAGGTCTCACAAATTTTCCATTTTTTTTGCACAATTTTCTAGGGCATTTTCTGTCAGATAGAGAAGTCCACCAAGGCCCACGAGCGTTTTCCCATTTGAACCAGATGTCAAATACTTCCTGAAGAGTTAATTTTGATTTATAATTTTCAAATTGTTCTGTCCAATAAACGGTATAACCCCACACTGAACCAGCTGAATCAAATTCGTGACCTTTTTTAATTTCAGGTGGCTCAAAAGGATTACTACTCCGGTATTCTAAATTAATTGCCTCCTCTAAAGTATATAATCCTAAATAATCCCACAGATTGATTGGTGAATTATTAACAAACACATATAAATTAATACCGCCTTTTTCCTCTGAAGGATCGCGATTAATCCACCTCCCGAGGTTGGTTGAGTAATATCTGTAACCATAATAGTAGAGGTCAGTTTCGACATCATAGTATTTTGTACTGAATCTGAAAGGATTCTCTTCTACCATTATGCCATATGATTTTAGTAATATCCCGAAAGGATCATATTCGTAATGAGCAACAATTGTGCCATCTGAAGCCTTTACAAGTTGCCCGACATTTCCATTGGCTTCGTAACAGAAAAGATGGCTACTGGATGCTTGATTCTGGATGCTGGACAGAAGACCTCCAACACCTCCCGAACCTTCTGTGCTTTGAGATAAATCAAGGCCCCAGACAAAGTATCTGGTCACTGGATTCTGGATACTGGATACTTGTTCTTCAATGAGATTCCAGCCATCGTAAACGAATAGGTTAATAGACTGTAGGCTATAGGCTATAGATTCAAATGCATACACCTTTTTCTGTATTCGCCTTCCCATATAGTCATATACAAATTCAACTTTTGTATCACCTTCTCCCGGTATTTCCGGCTCAACTGCAATTAGTCTATTCTCAGCATTGTATTCATAAATTATTGTTGAGTTTGATGAGACTATGGAATCCAAATTTCCGTCGGCATCGTAGACTAAATTGTCTGTTGCTGGTTGTGGGTTGTTTGTTGTGACCTGAGTGTATTGATTTAAAGTATTGGTTGTATAATCAATATTCTTACCCGTTGGAATTATATCTGAACCACTGAATGCCTCTCCGCTTGTATTCACATTATCCCTTAATCCCAGGTTGTTGTATGTATAATCATACTGGGAGATCAATTGGGTATTAAATTCATTCTTAACCTGTGTCTTCA
>JAFGOZ010000160.1 GCA_016926235.1 Bacteroidales bacterium
ACAACAACGCGTAGCAATTTCAAGAGCCGTTGTAGCAAACCCCGTTTTAATTCTGGCAGATGAGCCAACGGGAAATCTGGATACAAAGAATGGCATTGAAGTAATGAATCTTTTATCGGAACTCAACCAGGAAGGAGCCACTGTTTTAATGGTGACACACTCTGCCCGTGATGCTGGTTTTGCTCACCGCACGATTAATTTACTGGATGGTCAGGTAATAAGGGAGAGTCGGAATTAAGTTCAGATACCCGTCTATACATACCAGAAAAAGGGTGCCTTTATCAGCGGCTTCAAATCTACCGATCCTGTCCTCTTTTGCATCGGTAACGGCTACTTTTTTCACCATTTCCATAACCTGCTTCATTGGCTCTGATTGTCCGATAAGAATTTGCGATGATGGCTTAAGTTCTTGTTTTAACGCATTAGTAGTTTTTACTAAGGAAGCGGTTTCTATTTTGATATGTCTAAGCTTCAGTTAAGCATGAATTGTGCTAATTAGATTATTGTTATCCCAGGGTTTTAAAATAAAATTGAAGGCGCCTTCTTTCACTGCTTTTACAGCCAGTTCAATATCGCCATAGGCAGTAATCATAATTATACTAATAGTCGGGTCATATTTTTGAATCTGCCTTAACCGGTAAATACCCTCGTTGCCATTGTTAATTCCGGCCTTGAAATTCATGTCAAGCAACACAATATCAATAGCATGTTGCTGGATTGTTGAAATTAGACTGTTCGGGTTTTTGAGAGTAAATATTTGGTCAAATTCCGATTGTAGCAGCATTTCAAGTGCAGTTAAACACTTTTGTTATCGTCAAGAACAAGAATCTTACTTCTCTTTTTTATACTTTGTTTCGATTGACAAGATCTTACCTGTATGATTAAATGCGCTCTTTACTATATAAGCAAAGGGATGTAAATTATATTCACAGATGCTGTAAGATATATTTACACAAACAAACATATTCTTAATCAGACTAATGGCATGTATCATTAGATCAGCAAAATAGCATTTATGGCATGAATATTGGCCCATGGAGATCATAAACAATATGATTTAAATTTTCAAAAAGAATTAGAAACGGATATGAACAAATTTGAAGAGATAAATCATAAAAGAAAGGAATCTAATTCCCGATTTGAAAAATTGAATTCAAGGGTTTATAAACTTTTTTTGGAAATGGGTGATGCAACATTCTGTGATGGAGCTTTATCCAAAAAAACGAAAGAATTGATTGCCATTGCAATAGGTGCCGTAACAAACCGTGAATCGTGTATGCAATGGCATATTGAACAGGCATATATGGAGGGTGCTACCATTCATGAGGTAACGGAAGCTCTTGAGGTGGCTATTGATATGGGAATTGGACCTGTTACCGTTAATTCAAGATTTGCGCTGGATGTTATGGAGAATACTTTTGGAAAGATAAAATAAGAATCCACCATCAATTTAATTCATAAATCATGAAAAAAATTATCTATTGCTCAATTTCACTTTTCATCCTTCTGGTGAGCTTTAAACCAGGCAATAATAGTTCAAAAATTTTCCTGAAAACATCGGGTTTTCCGGATAGTACCTTAATCTATCTGGTTCATATTGAAACAGCAACCAAAGATTCAGGATACATCATTAACAATGAGCTTGTTTTTAATGTGGATGTAGTTGAACCAACACCCTTTCAAATCAATCCGGTTTATATAACGAGAGAGAGTTTTGAATATAGGTCTTTCTGGAAAGAAAACCGGCAGCTGACTATCAGGGCAGAGAAGGGGAATCTGAATAATGCCAGAATTGAAGGTTCTGAAATCCAGGTACAGGCAGATTTTGTTAAAGACCGTAAGGATAAACTAACGCAATTAAATGATAGTCTTTTGACTGTATACCGGTCTCTGGAAGACAAGAAATCGGAAGAAGCACTGGCTTTACGTGCAAAGAGAAAAGAAGTAACAAATGCTATTATTGATGTGGATGTCTCTTATGTGAAGAATAATCCCGATCAACTTTTTAGCGCAATCACGCTCAAACAGCTAATGACCTATACAATACCCAAAGATAAAACGGCAGCACTTTATGAAACATTAAGTGCTGAAATGCAAGCCACAAAATATGGAAGGTCAATTAAGAAGTATCTGGAATTGAGCCGTGATTTGAAAGTTGGAGATAAAGCACCTGATTTTCAACTACCTGATCTTAATGGCGATTTAGTTGGATTAAAAGACTTTGAGGGGAAATACATTTTGCTTGATTTTTGGGGTTCAGGATGTGGTCCCTGTCGAATGGAAAATCCAAACCTTCTAAGAAATTACAAAGCTTACCGGGACAAGGATTTTGAGATAATAAGTATCTCCTTTGATAAGAAAAGGGAAGGCTGGGCCAATGCAGTTAAGAAGGACTCTATGATCTGGACAACGGTCTGTGACCTTCAGGGGGGTGATGGTGATGTAATTATGACCTACAAAGTTTACTTTATGCCAACATATTATTTGATTGATCCAAGCGGTGTTATTATCGATAAGTTTCTGGGAACCGGACAATTAGACGGGAAATTAAAAGAAATATTTCCAAATTACCAAGCACAGCTTAAATAAAAATTGATGAAAAGGAATAATTTTTTGATAGTTATTATTATCAGCTGCTGCACTCTATTTTATAGTACTATCGGAATGGCTGCAGTGACTAACCCGACTACTGCCATATTATTCCAGGGAGATGATATTCGTGAAAATGAGCGAAGCATTACCTATGTTGGCAATGCAGGATTCTTAATCAGTATTGGAGATAAGAAAATCCTTATCGACGCATTGTTCAAAGGCTTTGAGGGAAGTTACAAATTGCCACAGGAGGTTCAGGAGAAGCTAAGACTGGCCCAGGCACCCTTTGATGATGTTGATTTAATAATAGTAACCCATGCACACGGCGATCATATCGATCCGGATATGGTGCGGCAACATTTAAAAAACAATCCAAAAGCAGTTTTTGTATCTACCCAACAAATGGTTGATGGGTTAAAAGCTTTTGCCGATCGCTCTGTTGGATTTAATCCAACGAAAGAGGTCCCGCAGAGCAAAGTGATAACCGGGATAAACATAGAAGCATATTACCTGCCTCACGGCAAGGAAGCTAGAATAATCAACAATGGGTTTCTTATATCGGTTAATGGAATTACTCTGTTCCATACAGGCGATGTTGATTTTGACCAGTTCACCTTTAACGAGTTCAGATCACTTAAACTGCCGGAAAGAGAGATCGACCTTGCTTTTATTCAACACTTTTACCTTACAGGCGATACAATGAGTACTGATTTTGTAAAGAAGGGCATTGGTGGAGACTACATACTCCCGATCCATTATCATTTTACAACACCAGTATTTGATTCCACAATTGTTAGAGAGAACTACCCTTATGCGATAATCTTTGAGAATGAACTTGACTCCTGGATTATGCCAGTAAAAAAAGTAACTGCAGTTGCGGAAGGAGATTATCTGGGTCAGACCCCTCCGGGTAAAACGCCAGTCGTCTTTGCACCAGGGATTATATCTGTAGACAGCACCGTGGAGCATGGTGCACCAACCTTTTCACCAGATGGCAATACCGTTTTCTGGCAGTCGAACCTGCGCCATAATGAAAAAGAGACGGAAATTTTCCTTAAGATGATGTGTCGTATTGGAGGTAAATGGGGGGCACCTGAGATCTCTCCATTTGGAGGTATGCCAGCCTTTTCACCTGATGGGAAACAAATCTATTTTCTTCCATTTGATACTGATAATGAAAAGGGCTTATATATGATAGTAAAACAGGGTGAGGAGTGGAGTGAACCCAAAAGTCTTAATCTTATCGCTCGTTTCCCTGAACTGAAGTATCTCTATGGTCCATCGGTCACAAATAGTGGCACCCTCTATTTTTTTGGGCATGCGGAAGGACTGGGGTCATTGAATAATTTTGGTATATATCGATCGGAATTCATTAATGGTGAGTATTTAAAGCCTGAATTGTTGCCACCCAGCGTAAATGCAGGTGATGGTGTACTTAACTGGACTCCCTTTATTGCTCCGGATGAGAGCTTCCTGCTGTTTTCATCGAGCCGTTTTACTCCCGATACTGACTTCGGAGATATTTATGTCTGTTTCCGGAGAGCTGATGGAAGCTGGACAGAGGCAATTAACCTTGGCACAACCATTAATTCCGGCAGACAGGAGCGCTTCCCGGCTCTGTCTCCTGATGGAAAGCATCTCTTCTTTACCCGCTGGATAACCCCTGGTAATGAGGATGTTATGTGGGTAAGTGCAAAAATTATTGATCGGAAAAGGAAGAAAATATTGAAGTAAATATGAATAAAAATATTACAGATCAATAGCAAAATTTCCCAAAGTTCTTACTATCTGCCTTGCGATACTTGCATTGCAAGTTAATACTGTCAAGGCTCAGGTATCATTTATCACAAATGGTCAAATCAAATCAAAAAATCAAAGAACGCTTATATTTTATTTATTATCAGTATTATAAGGTTATATTTCAAAAGTTAACGCATCACTGCTAATTAACAATTGAGAATTCAAAACTTAATTATGGACATTAGAAATTACATTGGCATTACATCATTAACTGAGGAGAGAACGAAACCTTTTATTTTTGCAGTTATATTCCTCATTGTTTTCTTCTGTGCGCTTATTCTTGGCTCGGAAATACAGAAAATGTTGAAATTGGATTTAGAGATGGGATGGGGTCAGGATATTGTATGTACTACAGCAATACTTCTTTTAGCCTTCCTTTTCAAAGCACCTAAACAACTATTGGCATTAGAAAAACCAAAACATAAAAATTGGTTGAAATACACGATTATTATTGGTGTTGTAATTGCCTTATGGAATTTTGTTAATCAAATTTTATCAAACGATCCAAATTTCAACCGCGGACTTGAGTATTACCTGTTTGAGCTAACAATGCCAAGCATTGCAGAAGAAATTGGTCTAAGAGGTGCAGTACTTGGTTTTTTATTGTACTATGCCAGGCAATCCGAGTTTTCAAACGCTAAAATCTGGCTGACTATAGTCATTCTGGCAATGCTTTTTGGAATAGCTCATCTATTAGGTGCTGAAAGTTTTATTGAAGGATTAAAAGCATTTCTTATGACATTTTCTGCCGGACTCGGGTTAAGCTGGTTAAGAATTAAGACAGGATCAATATTTCCCGGAATAATTGCACATAGTATAATGAATGTTTTAGATAATATGCTGGGATACTTATTGTGATAATGAAAATGACAGATGCCTGTAGTGGTTTAGCCCCCTATAATTCGGACAATCTACTTTTCGCTTTCAATAGTAATCATCTTTTCTCTATAACCATGCTTGTAATTAAAACATACAAGCAGTGTAATAATAATTTACAGTAGTTTCTGATTTAAAACACGACGACATCTCTTATATGGCTCACATTCAGGTGTTTAATATTTGTGGCATAGGCCTTGCACATTCCTAATCAAATTGAAAAGAAAAATGGGTTAAAAACGAAGCATATAATGATGGTAGCAGGCATAATAATAAAGGTTCTTCTAACTAATCAACCTCAAACATTATAACCATAAAAATCAACTTACATGATAAAAACAGAAAAATTAACAAAAGTATTCAG
>JAFGOZ010000161.1 GCA_016926235.1 Bacteroidales bacterium
GAATATGAGCAAAACAGACATGGATTTTTTGAAAAGCGCTGGAGGGAAAAATTATTTTAAGGAAATAAGAAAACAGGTTAATGACTTATTTCTTGAAGATGGGGGCGACCCACCCTGCGGGCAGTTCGAACCTGCGACCAAGCGGACAGTAAATGTCTTCAGATAGGATACATATTTTGTCTATACTAAAGGAATATCATAAGCTGATAATTTCCACGAATTATTTGTAAATAACAAAAAAAATATTTTAGTTTTATATATGCTATTTTTCTCCAACGAGATCTAATAATTTGCCTTTATTTAATGAGCGCCAATGATTAATATAAATTTTAAACAGCATTTCTGTTGAAAAAGAAAAAGCTTTTTTAAAAAACATTGACTCCCCATTCAGAGCGGCAATTTCGATTTCAACTGTAATCGATTCTATCTTTTTTAGTGAGATTGATTTTTTAATCTCAACAGCCATTTTTGCGTCAGTAAAAGATTGGAAAGGCTGAACATTAACAGAAAGAATTATTTCTTTTTCTTTACCATGATCGAGAGATATTGGGAATTGGATAGGTTTTTCATCTGTCTCAAGGGCTTTAGGAACCATAAAGTGAAAAGGAGTTATCACGTCTACATTGCCATAAATGTTCAAAATATTTATAGGTATATAACCGACGTTTTTTATAGTGAAATAAAAATGGCAATACAGAATAGGTAATACACAATCGTCAAGAAAATGTTTTTTTAAATCTGGGGTATCGAAATCAGGAAAACGATATGAGTATTCTTTACCACCTATTTGGTAAATTTGTATTTCAGGCTTACCAATTTTTGGCGGAAGGTATGACAAAGAATACTCTTTGGGGATAATTTTAAATAAGTCGCGGTAAACAAAATATCCCGATGAAATTATCCCAAAAAATGATGCTATTACGACAATGATAGATAATACAACCTTTGAGGGTGAATAGAATAACCCAATTAAACCGAGGATATTTAGTGCAATTGATACCAATGAATACCATTTTGTTAAAAATAATTTTAAGTATGCTTTAAGTAATTCTTTTTCATTTACCATTTTTCCTCTATTGAATGAGCATTCAATATGAAAATCATTTGTTATAAGAGTAGTTATCGAAACTTAGTGGAAAAGTAATCAAGTCTTATTGAAACATTTTTGAGAAAGGAAAAAGCCTTTCTTTATATCCCTGATTTTGTTCTGTTATCATGCTTACAAAGCATTTGGCAATTCTCTGTTTTTGTATTTCCCCCAAGATGCCAAGGCGTGATATGATCCGCTTCCATTTCTTCGATCCTCCACTTCTTTTTACAAATGGGACAAATGCCTTTCTGTCTCTCGTACACTTCTCTTTTTTGTTTGTCGGAAAATGCCCGAAGATTTAAAAACTTTTCTTTTCTCGTTAGGACATAAGAGTAAATACCTTTTTTATTTGTAACATCTTCGTCCTCCATTAACTTAGCAATTTCCCTTTCTAATTTTTTTGAGTCGTACTTATTCTCTTTATACTCGTTGTATAAAAACCCAAAGGGCCCGCCTTTCATTTCATTTCGGTAATTAATGAAGACGGACTGAGTCCAATTGATTACTGATTGAAAATACTCCCATAATACACTTGCGTCTTTATCATGTTGATGCTTTGACATATAGTCCTCAATTTTCCCCTCTGAAATCCAATCAATAGCTGTTTCTAAATATTCTTGACGGTTTGCGGCTCCGGCTAAATAATCATCTCCAATTTTAGGGCGATTGTTTTTAGAAAAGTAGCGTTTTGCATCAGAAACCCATGAACCTGAATAAACAGCATTTCGCAATTCCTGATCTGTTAGTTTCTCACCAGCTATGTTTATCGTCCTGAACCACTCTAATTTTTCGCTATCAGTCCCAGAACAAAAATATATCATTAGGGGGTAGTTAAGGATCTGTTCTTGTTTATCTTCTGGTAGGTTATGAAATGCCAATCCATTTATTGAAAAGTCGCTTGCTACGTATTGGCATATAGAAATTGTTCTTTGCTGACCGTCTATAACTTCAAAGGTGCCACCATCGCGCACAGCCCAATACATAACATTAAGAGGAAAGTCTCTTGTAACGGTGGTGATTACTGCATCACGTTGCTTATCTTTGTATACAAATTCACGTTGGAAGGGTGGGCGAATATCTAATTTACCGCTATATCCGATAACACCATTTTCTTCATTGTCTTGGTAGCCAGTAGATAGTTCTCGGATCGTGATTTCTTTGAGCTCTATTTTCATTTGGTTATTGCCTTTTTGTTTTGAATTAAGATGCGTGCATATTTTTTCTTTCCATTTACATAAGGATAACCAAAGTTGAATTCATCAACTTTTGTGGTGACCATCTGTCCAATGATTTCAAACTGAGAAGGATTATATTTATTTAAAAATGTAATTGGAACTCCCATGACTCCAGAATAATTACAAGGGATGTCTTTAATCGCATCAACATTGATGGCTGCATAATTATCATATTCTGGAAAATCGGTTTTATTATATGTTTTATAAAGGATTAAATCTTCATGACGCTTGGCAATATCAAGATTTGTAAACCAACAGGTATTATTAGAGGAAACTATTCTGTTTCCATCTTCATCAATACGCGCTTCTGTTCCATGCAACGAATAATGTTTTGGGACTATAAATCCTGAAAAGTTCCGGTTGCTGTTTATACCGATCCACAATTTATTTTCTTTTATCAATTTGAATATTTCTTTGTATGAAGTTGCATTCCAATTACCGATAATGAGGAAATTTTTATCGTATTTGATAAGTTGAGCAACATACTCTCTAAATAACGAAAATGGTGGGTTGGTAACAACAATATCAGCTTGTATTAAGAGTTCCACGCACTCTTTGCTTCGGAAATCTCCGTCTCCTCTAAATTGCTTAATTCCTATTTCGTTAGGGTCAGGAACATTGTTAGTGTTTTTATCTCCTATGTATTCTAAGTAAACTGCTATTTCTGATTTGTGTTCGCTGAATAAATCAACGTTTTGGTTTTTATAGCACGTCGTGATCAGTTTCCTTAGTCCCAATTGTTCAAAATTGTAAGAAAAGTAATGAAAGAAATTGCTTACGCGCGGGTCATCACAATTGCATAGGACAGTCTTATTCTTAAAGTGCGGTTTATAGTGCCTAAGTTCCCTTTCAATATCTGCTAGTATTGTGTAGAACTCGTCGTTCTTTGCGCTCTTAGCTTCGTGCAATTTTTTATTCGTAGCAATTCTTGGCATAATTTTTTTCCCATATTATTTTTCATCTTCTTCAAAATCTTTTAGATAATTATCAAAAAATAATTCTGCTGAAAAGTCGCGGTTTCCTGTAATTTCAAAGAATATTCTAGCAGCATCTTTACGGGGATCGTATTCACTTATGAGCTTTGCAAAATTAATTAATAATTTCCTCAACCGGTCAGATTCAAAATCTCTGATATGTAGGATTAATTCCTTTTCAAGGTCTGATAATTCCCCCTCTCTTGGATCGAAGCCTTTATCCCATTTAGGATAAAAATAAGTAATGGGTTTCTTCAAAGCAATTGCTAAATATGGAATCGTCCAGGCATTAATTTCAACTTTTCCAGTTTCCATTTGATGAACTGCTAATTTTTTCCGGTAAGTTTTATCGGCTAATTCCTCCTGGGTCATTCCAATCTCTTCCCGGGCTTTGCGAATTAATTCCCCCATTTCTATTGTATGCTTATTTGGTAAATCGCCAGTTTCAGTGCGCATTAAATAAACTCCAGAAATTAATACTTGACAAAGTTATCATTATGCATATAATAAGGTATGCAATATGATAACTAAGTTCTATTGGGTCAATCTTTATTAATAATACAAGTTATGGATAAAAAAAGCAAGCGAAATATCACACCGTCAGGCCAGTTTACGCCGTCGGTCCGAAGCCGATTTTCACCCTGCGAACAGAGGATCCATGTCAAGGGCGATGAGCGAAGCGGCGCAAGCCAGGAACCCTTGACTTGGATTGTGAGCAGGGTAGGCTTCGGACGGACTGACGGCGTAAAGGCCAAGGCAAGGGGTGTATTATGAGTGAACAGGTCATAACTACAAGAAGAGGTAAATTCGGGAAATTCCAGGTGACCTTACCCATAGAGGTTAAGCTCTCCATTCTAGATCGCATTGATCAATCAGGTTTGCGGCCATCTGAATATCTTAGGATTTCTTTGATATTGGGTTCATCACTTTTAGCAAAAGGGATCAGCGACAACCAATTATCAGGACAAGGGGGAAATTAACTGATGGAAATCATGAACGAATACGAAAAGCAATTTCTGGAATTGATGGAAAACTGCGAGGATCCGCAGGAGGCCTGGGACAGCAAGATTGTCAAGCGTTATCTAACCAATCAGACCATTGCATGGATATTACCACTTGCGGATTGGAAAGTAGGCGCAACCCTAACTTTCCGGGATGAAAAACCGGTTGATGTGGCGCTTTCATATTGGAAAAGACTGATAAGGGCTTTGAATAAAGATGCATTCGGGAATCATTATGTCAATATTGTTAAGCATTCTTATTTCTCTTATGCCTATGGGATCGAATATCAGAAACGGGATGTGATCCATTTCCATGCCATCATGGATAAACCGATCAATTTTAAATTGATTCATAAGTTCTGGAATGCATGGGCTGGATATGCCTGGACAGATATTGTAAAAAGTCATCTAGGTTTTGTAAGTTACATATCGAAATATAACCTAAAGGGCGGACAGGTAGAATCATATAAGGCAATTAAAGATTTTGTGCCTCAAGTAGTACCAGATTGGTGGAAAACTGATGAAGAATTTCAACCGATTATTTTTGAAATCGAACCTGGACTGCTATCCGATCGTGAGATCGGTAGTCACCCAGGGCGATGCTAAAGTCTCTCAGCGAATATCCTGGAGACTTTTGAATTTAGAAGTAAATATTGAAGTAATAGCCACCTCGAGGGTTATTACTTGACCCTCGAGGTGCGTTAATTGATAAATAAATAGGTGTAATTATGGATAAGGATATATCAGATCAAAACGACCAAAAAATCATCATTAGGGGGCGTTTAAATGGCACTCAGAGAAACAGATTATCCAGTCTGATGAATATGATGTATTCCCCATCGGAATTGGCGGATGAGATAGGGTTCGATCGCAGGCAGGTTTACCGGGTGTATGTTCCTTTGGGCTGTCCTTATGAACGGGATCAGCATAATCGAATTTGGATCAATGGGGTAACTTTCCGGGATTGGATAAAACAGATTTATCAAAAAAAGGATTTGTTACCGGATGAAGCTTTTTGTATCCGGTGTAAGTTGCCAATAAAAATGAAAAATCCTGTTAAAAAAGAGAATAACGGACTTATTTATTATTTATGCGAATGCCCGTTTTGTGGTAGAAGGATTTCAAGGATCATCACTAAATCAATGATGTGAACCATGATAAACCGGGGAAATTGGCAGCTGGTCAAGGATTATCTCAAGTATCGTGAAATCTATGATCAGTTGTCGCTTAAATCCCTGCGCTTAGAAAAAACATGGCTTCATTATCTTCTGGAATGGGCGGATGAAAAACCCTTTAGGGATGCACCAAAAATTATTCCTGTTTTCCCGGAATATGTCCGCAATCAAGAATCATATAAGGGTAGTAGTTTTTCTAGAGAATATCAGCGAAAAGTGATCAGCTGCGCAAAATCATTCTTTTTATGGTTGACCCTTCATAAGGCGGGCTATCGCCATAAGATAAATTCAATTTATTTGAATACACTAAAAACTGTAAAAGGGTTTGGCAATCCTCAAGTCCATGAGTATGTTTCTTTGGATGAAATGATGGATATCGCTTCTGCGCCTGTCTATTCATTAAGGGATCGAAGAATAAAAGCAGCGGCAGTATTTATGTTCCTATCCGGGATCAGGATCAAGGCTTTTACCACACTTCCAATTAAAGCGGTTGATTTGAATGATCTGTCCGTTAAGCAGTGGCCGACCATGGGCGTGGAAACGAAAAATAAAAAATCAGCGACAACTTACCTGCTGAAAATAGATCCATTATTGGAGGTCATTCGGGATTGGGATCAATTCATCAGGAAACATTTATCGGATAATTCATTTTGGTTTGCGCATATATCACCGATAGATGAATGCCTGGATCAGGATAATTTTTTTTCTGGCACGCATAGGGACCAGAGAGCCAGGAAAGATTTGAAAGAATGGATGGTAAAGGTTGGTCTGCCTTATCATTCCCCCCATAAATTCAGGCATGGTCATGCGGTTTATTTCATGCAGAGAGCCAAAGACCTGGGGGATTTCAAGGCGATCAGTCAAAACATGATGCATTCCAATTTGAGTATTACGGATGGAATTTATGGCATGTTTTCCGGTGAAGATATCAAAAAGAGAATTACCGGATTGGACCATCAGCCAGGGGGAAATATTAGTAAAGAAGAATTTAAGCGTTTTCTAGAAAAAACACTTGAACAATTGAAAAATCAATAACGATAACTTTTTTTTGCTTGAGTTGTGACGGGGCATTTTGCCTAAAATATGGGCCCGGCAGGATTCGAACCTGCGACCAAGCGGTTATGAGCCGCGTGCTCTGCCGCTGAGCTACGGGCCC
>JAFGOZ010000162.1 GCA_016926235.1 Bacteroidales bacterium
ATCATCTCAAAACCCATTGAAAGAGCGTGTTCTGAACGGTTATTACAAGGTAAAAAGTTGCGCGGAAGCTAATAATTACCTCTATAACGGAAAAGAACTTACATCAGGATATAACTTCGATGAAACCGGCGGAAATGATATAGAACTTGGATGGTATTCGTATGGGGCAAGGTATCTGGATCCGGCCTTGGGAAGGTGGTTAACACCGGATCCTCTGGCAGAAGTTAACAGGAGATGGAGTCCCTATCGTTATGCATATAATAATCCTTTAAGATTCATTGATCCAGATGGCCTAATAGAATGGCCTGTTCCTGCCACACAAAATGGTCACGCAAGAAGACATGAGGATAATTTTGGAGCTGACAGACCAAATGGAAGAACGCATGCTGGAGTTGACATAAATTTAGGAGGCGGAAATGATGATTTAGGAACTCCTGTATATGCAACGCACGAAGGAACTATAACTAGAATTGCAAGGATATCTGATGGGGATACTGATGCAGGAGGTAACAGGGTTGAAGTAACATCTGCTGATGGATATGTATCTACTTACTATATGCATTTAAATTCAATTACTGAGGGACTTGAGGAAGGTTCAGCAATTACTGAGGGCTTTCAAATAGGCACTCTTGGAGGCTCGGGAAATGGAGTTTCTGATGAATATAACGCGCACTTGCATTACCAATTAAGTATAGATGGAAATGTCGTTGATCCTACGATATCATCAACGAGTTTATGTGATCCACAGGCGCTTTTGACGCCAATTGCATTGGATGAAGTTACAGTGAATGCTCAGGCTTCCTTTGTACCTCAATCAATTGCGCCACAATTGCCCGTTGCTGAACCAGAAGAAGATTTACAAATGCAATAAGCTTACTATATATTTTCATATAAAATGATTTTTTCTAATGACAAAATTCAATCTCATGAAACTTTTATACACTTTGGGAGGCGTAATCTTACTTTTAGTTTCTTGCAGGTTTAATGCAGAAAACAATGCAAATAAAATAGAAAATGATAGCATTGCAAATACCATGGAGCAACTGAGAATCATTTCAACAGTTGACACGACTATAAATAATTTTAATATTTCATATAGTTTGGCTGAATCAGGTGATACAATTATTAAATCAGGTGTTGATTGGCAAGGAGATTCCTTATCTATAGACTATCTTGATAGGATGGTAATACTTAATTTAATGATTGACAACACTAATATTATTTCAAATAGGATTATCACTAAAACCGATTTTTCGTCTATTATTCCCAAAGAGGATATTTATAAGTACCAATTATGGAATTTTCGAATAAAAAGTGTTTCTAACAATGGGGTTCTTTTTTACGTAAATACTTGTATTCCTGATACAGACATATGTTATCCTATAGATATATTTGTATCCCTTGAAGGAAATTTTTCTTATACTTTAGTTGATTAATTCCCCAGGGCCTGCCAATATCCCAGCTCCCGCAGGTGTTCGTAAGGATTACCTATGATCCCAACAGGGCATTGATCGAAACTCTTAGGCAACTGCAAAGTTTTCAAACTTTGCCTACACAACCTTATAAAAAGCAGAAACCGACCTCCTTGTGGCCGGTTTCTGCTTATATATCATTTTCTATTATTAAATGTTTCTATCAGAAATTTACACATCGTGCCTGCCAGATTAACTGCAAGTTCTGAATGCCTTGCCGAAGGCCTGTAGCTTTTACCACTTTTACCATGGGCATCACTCAGCTTGTTCCTTAATGCGCCTAAACCTTCAATGGAGGTTCTCATTCCGCCGAGTATTTGCTGAAAGAGCTTTTCCTGATGCTGGTCAGGAGACAAATTCAATGATGAAGCTGCCTTCTTATAAAGTTTTGGTAAATCCAGGTCATCATCATAAGTAATCCCTTGTTGGTCTAATATATATTTACAGGTTGTTTCTATTAGAGTGCGTGCCATTGTTATTGCGCCTTCAGGATCCGTATTTTTTCTTTCGAGGGCTTTTTTCCAGTCACTAAGTATTGTATCAGAATTTATTTCTTTTAGTATTGAAGTTAAATCGGCCTCAATGGGAGATCCGTCTGTTTCAAGCTTTAGCAGGGCCGGTTTAAATGCTTCCCATAAAAATGCCCTTCTTTCCTGGTAATTATCGTGTTTTGCTTTAATGAATTGCCAGAATTGGTTTACCGACATATTAGTTTTTACAAAATCCGGAATTAAGTCTTTTATCTCCGGATTATTTATCAGCTCGTTCCTGAACTTTTTATAGTCTTCTTCTTCCAAAGCCCCGCCAGTTGCTCTGTCCACGAGCATATTTTGAAATGCTTCAACCTTATTGAAAAGTTCAGTCATTAAAGAAATTTGGAGAGATTAATTAAGTAAAGGGTTTATAACGCAGCGATATTTTTATTAAAGAAGTCCTTGAATTTTTTCTTGGTAAGGAAAGTCTCGATCATTTTGAAGATCATATTTTTTTCTTCCTGGTCAAGCTCCTGGATGAGCTTAACCTGTTCAACGGTGGTTTTGTCGCCCAGGCTGACTTCCTTGGGAATATCTTTTTCCATATGAACCAGTTCGTCGATTGTTATATTGAAATACCTGGCAATTTTTTCAATTGCAGCAATTGAAATCTCCCTTTGGCCGTTTTCCACCTTGCTGTAGTTTGAACGGTGCATCCCGATAAGATCTGCAATCTCGGACTGCTTTATGCCGCGGTCTTCCCTTAATCTTTTAATGTTAGTGCCTATATCCATAATAAGGGTATTTTTCTCAAAAGTAGTCAATGCAACCACATTTTACAATGTTTGTTTCGTGTTGATAACTTTGTATTGTCATAAAGGAACATTATTTTTAAATTTGATCATTATCAAATTGGCACATTTTTTATTATGGCAAATTACAAAGAAAGAAAAATCCGCCTGTGCAGGTCACAACGAAGGGTTAACCATGCACCTGTTCTCACCCTTGAAGGGCTGTGGCTGCAGCAGTCCGGTTTTGATGTGGGTGACCTGGTACAGGTAACTTCCGATAATGAGCAGTTAACGATCAAAGTAATCGAGAAATGGAAATCCAGGAGATAAAGCGCCGGCTTTCAATTACAGACGTGGCAGAGAGGCTTGGCATAAAGGCTGACCGGTACGGCAGGGCGCTCTGCCCGTTCCATGATGACCGAAACCCCAGCCTGCAGATAAGCCGTGAGAAAAACATAGCCACGTGCTTCAGTTCGCGCTGCGATGCAGGAACTATGGATATAATAGGCCTTACGGAAAAGTACCTTAAGCTCTCTACTCATGAAACCTTGCTTAAGCTGAGCGAGTGGGCAGGTGTCACGCAAGTGCCTCCCTTTACCGAACCTGTAAGCGTAAACGAACCTGTTTACCCGAAAGACCCTGAAATCTTCGAGCGTATTGCTATTCTTACAAAAGCGTTCTTTTACTTTGAAAGCGGGATTAAAAACAGCCCACAGGCAAAAGAGTACCTTGAAAGCCGCGGGCTTACCCAGTCAACCCCTACAAAAGAAGGTATAGAAGTTGGTTTTAACAGCGGTAACTTCCATAAGAACACTAACCGAAATCTCCTTGCAGCAGCCCTGAAATACGGGCTTATCTACCCGGGAAGGTCCGGCGACCGTTACCTGTCCTTTGCAAAGGACTGCATTGTCTTTGCCCTTAGAAACAGGGACAATAAAATAACAGGGCTTTACTTCCGGTCTATTGATGAAAAGAGTGAAAACAGGCATTACTATTTAAAGGACCGCTGTGGGCTATATCCCCGCTATCCAAAAGCGGGTACCCTGAGGCTTATCCTTACAGAAGCCGTAATTGATGCAGCAACCCTACAGCAATTAAAGAATGAAGGAATTAAAGAATTAAAGGATGCTGAAATACTTGCCTCGTACGGGGTAAACGGGCTTACTTCCGA
>JAFGOZ010000163.1 GCA_016926235.1 Bacteroidales bacterium
AAACATTTCAATACAAAAATGACAATTGTTCAGGCCTCTTGTAAGGTACGGCTAACGCGATTTATTGTAATGATTTTGCAAGGGCTGCACATTTTGGCATTGGGCTGGCGGGAGTTTGAGTTGCTGTTGAGAAAATTTTGAATAAGGTAGTTTAAGTTTACTATTGAAAATCACTCAACTATGCCAGCCTCAAAGCAGGCCAGTATAGGTTGAGCGCACGGGTACCCTTAACAGGAGCGTGTGAAACCAGAGTAAAAACTGTGTGCCCTGAACTTCAGTTCAGGTTACGCATGCACAGGTGCCCCTACCAAGTGAAAAGAATATTTTATACGAATGTGTGGCACGTGCCTTCAGGCCGTGGCAGAAACAAGGTGAAATCAAAGCAAGCTGCTCTTAACAGGTCGTGTGATGTTTAAGATTACCAGTGTGTTGAGACGGTGTCAAATTATCGAAATAAGTTTCAGAACAGATCGTTGCTACAGTATTAAACAAATACCCCGGCGAAACGGCCTTTAAGTAGTTATTTTGACTCCGTCCCAGTTTCCAGAGTGCAATTCAGCAGAATGAACTTGAGCACATTCGTTCAGGGAAGAATGATGTGCGAAGCCGTATTTCACTGTTGCGTCCGCCAGGTAGAAAGCCGGGTATTGCAGAAAAACTGTTTACCGATATGTTGAAAGAGAGAGTAGGGGGGATGGATAGGTAAACGAGTTCGATGGAATTTTTTCTGATATCTTTACCTTTTTCCGGTATAGCGTTTTAGACCAGTTATTAGTATCTTATATAATGTTTACAGTAATGGAAATGATTGGAGTATTGTGCAAATGTTAATAGTTGTTAATGATTGGAGTGTATTGTGGTAATTACTATAAGTATTATTGTATTCATTATCATCGGCAGCATCTTATTTAATTGTGTTAAAAACAGCACTTCACTTATTTCCGGTTCTGTTAATCGGAGATGCCGTAATTGTGAATATTGTTACAAATTATTGGAAGATGGTGTGATATGTGGAACTGAGGATAGGAAAATATTTAAAAACCGGTCTCATATCAACGGTTGCCTTTCGTTCGTATCTAAAAAATAGGAGTGCCTTGACATAAAAAGTACATCGTCTGTAGCCGTTATGACATTTATGGGAGTATTAGAACTCTTGAAATGGAAGGTAAATCATGAAAAATCAGAAATCTGCTGTTTTAGAAAGATCATCGTTCCCTAAACTTCACATAAGTAAAGGTTTTCGCTGACATTAGTGGAATGTGGTGAAGACGAAGTGCTACTTGACATATTTATATGTGCGATTCAGCAAAGGTGTAATTCAGATTCTATGCTCAGCAATAACATGAAACAATCGAACAAATCGATCTCTTCAATCTGCTGATTGAGAAGTTACCGACGGTCACTCTTGTTCAGAAGGCTGTCAACAGTATGATTGCCGGACAATGTGTTATAAGTATTCCTGCAGCCATAATAGATCTGGGTATGGGTACCAGAGTTCAGTGCAGGGTCATTATAAAATGATTGCAGATAAAGCACCCTGGATTAAGCACCTGACAATTATTGGGGTTGAACCATCAGAAACAAGTGTTGTTGCAGCACGTGAAAACCTTGCCTGTGCTCAGGCTGAAACGGGTATTACTATTTCTTTCAAACCCATTGTATCTCTCATCGAGAACATAACACCTGATGTCTGGAAATCTCTCAAAGACAGTCTTTACGGGTACAATATTTTGTTATTATTATTAATGTTGATTATAATTATTATGAAAGTTAAAGAAGTATATAAAAAACCTTATATTGAATATAAACCAACAACTACAATAATCTCAGGTGATTGTAAAACATGCAATGGTTATCTTCCTTCGTTTATGCCTCCGCAAAACGAAGACCCTTTTGACGATAGCAAAATCTCCAAAATCGGAGCAAGTCCGTTTGGAGTTCCATAATTAACTTATTCAATGGTAAAGGTTATTATTAATATTTTTAGAACCAATAATGATAGGTTATTTCGATATGTACCTCAATAAATGCATTACTTGGATTCATCTCGCAAAACTATTCTCCAAAAGTTCCAGGTCACAGGATATTTGATGTTCTGCCTTAAAAACAGGTCAATATTTCTGATATATTTACCTTTTTATAGGATAGTTTTTTAGTGCATTTTGTGTTATTTTGTAATATGGATATCATAAAGGAACTGAAGTATGAAAAAAATCATTTTTTCGATTGGAGTAGTTTCTATTATGCTACTCATTATTGTCTGCGATAGAAATTCAAAAAATAAGCTGCTTAATCAGGAGCAAGCATTGAAGACCGGAAGTCTGGTTATCTACACTCCTCATCACAGGGAATTACTCGATCCGATTGTCACTGAGTTTGAGAAGCAAACCGGAATTAAAGTGGAGGTCGGAATGGATAGTACTAAAGAGTTATTAGATAAAGTTGCAATTGGTGTTGATAATCCGAAATGTGATATATATTGGGGCGGATCATTGTCATTTATTGCACCATTAAGCAAATGTTTTAAGAAATTTATATCAGATAACGAGGCTTATGTGATAGACGCCTTCAAAAATAGAGATAGTACCAGAACGATATTTACCAATATGCCCAGTGTTTTGCTTGTCAACACCAATCTTCTGGGAAATAATACTATTGAGGGATATCAAGACCTGTTGAAGACAACATTGAAAGGTAGAATCGCATTTGCTGACCCGGAAGAGTCATCTTCCTCTTTTGAACATCTGGTAAACATGCTTCTTGCTATGGGTAAAGGGAATCCTGAAAATGGCTGGCCTTATGTCAGGCAGTTGATTAAACAGCTAAACGGAAAGGTGCTCAGTCGTTCTGTTGATGTTTACCAGGGAGTAGCGAACGGGAAATTCATTGTCGGGCTTTCATATGAAGAAGGTGCCGCAAGAATGGTTCGCACAGGCGCACCCGTAAAAATTGTTTATATGAAAGAAGGTGTTGTTTTCAGACGGGATGGTATTTGTATTATCAAATCAGCGAAAAACATTAATAACGCAAAGGCGTTTGTGAATTTTTGTACAAGTCGTGAAATTCAGACACTTGTGGCCTCGAAGCTGAACAGAAGGTCGGTACGTAAAGATGTTTTTTCAGCAAAGGGCCTCGAACAAATTAACACAATAAATGAGCTGTATTACAGTCATAATAGTGAATTTTTTTTTCAAAAAGATAAGTTGATTTCAAAATTTAAAAAAGAAATGAATTTGTAGCGAATTTTGGATACGATAATGAATTATGAATTCGAGCCAGAAGATAAAATAAAAAAACGAACTTTCAGGCAGGAATTACGAGTATTTCTTTTTAATTACGCTTTTTTTCCGGTTATAGTACTTACGCTGCTGGTTTACATTTTAATTATTATTTTCACATATTATAATCATGCGCGCCAGAATAAAAATGTAAGTAATATTTTATGTAATCATTTCAATGAAATCCTCAATGAATATAACGCCCGGATGTTAGACATAGGGAACGATCCCAGATTAAAATTTGCTTTAGATAATAAACAGGTCGATGCGGAACTATACGAAGCACTCTACTCTATAGCTGATACTGGCATAATTAAAAAAAACTTTCATTATAAAGCAAATCATCAATTTTTTTTGATCAACCAGGATCTTGAAATATTAGCAGCCGATAGGAATACCTCCCCCTGGTACGCGTCAGAAGCAAATGATCTCAACCTGGGAGTTTTGAAAAAAGCAGTAAAAAACAAAGGGAATGTAGTTGTTTATGTCAATAAACAACTATATGCTGATTCCATACTTCCACCAATAACCCTGGCTTTGGCAATCTATTCTGATGGGGTTCAAAAAGGGTTCCTGTGCATAGATCTTTTATATGATAACGTAATAGCTTCAATAAATAAGTATTCCCCTCTAGACATCGTATTGTGCGATAATTATGCAAATGTAGCCGTGCCCATAAGATCTGTGTTCGCTGACTATTTAGGCAAACTTAAAAAACCTTTCCAAAGAAACGATCGGATTTTCAATTTCCGTCCGGATCATAAGTTTGTTACTACAAATAGCATTGGCAAATACGGAATAATTATTACGACAATTACCGATACAAAAATTACTGATCAGGTCATGGGTTATATAGGTCTATCATTGGCGTTGGTATTTATAATTTTTGCTATTGCTTTCAATAAGAGTGCACGCATTTTTTCTATAAAGTACACATCTGTTCTGGAAAGAATTGTAGCTGGACTGAAGAAAGTACAAAGAGGAGCTCTGGATACAAGACTGCGAATCGATAACCCGTATGAATTTCAGATCATTAGTGAAACCTTCAATAAAATGATGGAAGATATTAATAGACTTATTGCTGCAAATACCGAAGAAGCAAATCTTAGAGCAAACGCGGAGATTCGCCAGCTACAGTCTCAATTCAACCCGCATTTCCTGTTTAATACACTTGAAACAATACGCTATTTGATATCTTACAATGATCAGAAAGCCGGCCAAATGATTCTTTTCCTTTCATCGCTCCTCCGGTACAGCATTGATAATGAAAAACAGCACGTATCACTTGAGGAAGATATAGACAATACAATGAATTATTTGATGATTCAGAAAATAAGATTTCAAAATCGTTTCTCGTATAATGTGCAAATAGAAAATGATGCAAAATACTGGATTATACCGAAACTGATTATTCAACCGATTATTGAAAATGCTGTAAAAAATTTGAAAAAAACAGAATGTATATATCTTGAAATAAAAGCGATAATTCGCGATAACGTTCTTAACATTGAGATAATGGATAATGGATCCGGAATCGATTCCAAGTCGTTATCAAGCATTAATCAGCGTTTGAATTCGCAATGTAATTCATCAAATCATCACGGACTGTTCAATGTTCAC
Source organism: Bacteroidales bacterium (assembly GCA_016926235.1). The sequence goes on from JAFGOZ010000163.1 coordinate 4,899, forward strand.
CGACGAATCCGTCTGATCTATGGTGAAGAATATGGTGTTACAATTTTAAGCGAAGCGGGGAAAGGTACCTCGGTAAAGCTGACCATTCCGAAAACTTAGGAAAGGTAGTAAATATGATAAAAGCAGTTGTGGTTGAAGATGAATATCATATCCGCAAAGGGTTTATTCATTCGAATGACTGGACTTCAATGGGTTGTTGTATTATAGGAGAAGCATCAAATGGAAAAGAAGGTTTCGAGAAAATCCTGAAACATAAACCAGACCTTGTTTTTGCAGATATTGAAATGCCGGGAATGGATGGTTTTCAAATGCTAAAGGCAGCGGGAAAGGATCTGAAATTCAAAGCTGTCATATTAACCAGCCATTCGAAATTCGAATATGCTCTGGAGGCGATTCGTTACGGTGTTGTTGATTACCTGCTGAAGCCTGTTGATAGTAATAAATTAAAAGCACTTATGGCTGAAGTAAAAGTCGCGATCAAAAATGAAATGGGCTATTATAAATATGTAAAAAACAAAAATGAATTAAAAGCGAGTGTGGAGTTGCTTTTGTCTGAATTACCAGATGTATTAAATGCACATGTCGCTGAAGTTGTTTACAAAATTAATAATAGATATTTTTTCCCTTTGAAAATTAAAGATATTGCTGATGAGTTAGGAGTCAGCATAAAGTATTTAAGCGGAGAATTCAAAAAAGAGGTAGGACTGACTTTTTTAGATGCGTTAAATCGTCGAAGAATTTGCAAATCAATAGAACTAAATAGAACTGGTAAGTATACATTAGACGATATTGCAGATTAAACAGGATTTTCTGGTTATAAACATTTTCATGCAGTTTTTAAAAAATATCTTGGTGTTGCTCCAAAGGAATTCGGGTGTATGTAAAAAAGCTTATTACACAAAAGTTAAAACGAAAAAGCTATTATTATTCGAACAATTAAATATCCCTCACAACAATCGCGACAACATCGGTATTCATTTTTTCGGATGTCTTTACCTGAATCTGGGATGTTGTTCCAAAATAATTCGTAGTATTTTATATTAAGTATACTTATACATTTCGAGAGAGAATTTGTATCTTAGAAGGATAAAATGCTTAATAAATCAGCTGTAATAAATAGGGGTAAGCTTTTATGTAAATTGAGAGATATAGGTTTTTGTATAATATTTATATTATTACCTATTTCTGAAATAGGAGGCTTGTTGTATCTTGACCATATTAGTATTGTTAGTCCAGTCTATGATAATAATTTACTGGTAAAAATACAGGTGTTCGATTTGGCCAGGCAGGCATATAATCTGTTTTGGAGCATTATAGGATTTTTGACGTATATTGCTATATTGACATTTTCTTTTGTTTATACTTCCAAGAAATCTTTTTTCACTCTTGAAATAATTTCTATAAAAGTGTTTTTACCATTATTATGCTTCGGTTTAATTTTATTTACATTTCAATATATAAAGAATTATTCCTATAAAACAGATATTTCATATGAAAAAAATACCCGTGAATTAATTCTGATTAAATCATATCTGTTTACCTCAAAAAATAAAAAGATAATACATATTGAAGAAAATTATTGGTTGGAAATGGACCACTATGATGATGGGCAAATGGGTTCAGATAAAAGTCCTGACATAGGAAGATGCAGTATAGCGTTCCAATATGAACAAGCTATAATTGTCTTTGAAGGAACTCCCAAGTTAGCTTTGAGCATTTGTAATTATTTAAATGAAATGACTGGTATGTGTTCATTACAATTTTTTTGGGAAGGTAGAGTATTACAATCATGCAGGCTATTAAATAGTGGCCTATACTCAAATTGTTCTTGTGATTAAAAAAAAAATTAACAAATCGTTTTTCCTGATATTTTTACCGTTTTACCGGATAGTGGGTAAAATCAATTTATAGTATTTTTTATTATAAATAACGATAGGGTAACAGATTGATGACTTAAAAATCAGCATATGTATTGTTTATCTAATATAATTCTTACCATTCAAATTATTGAACTTTTTAACAGGAGCTGTTATGAGAGTTACCGGATTTCCAATCGTTATTATCAGGCAATTCGAAAGAGGAATCATTGAAGAGTTCGGAAAATTTAACGGTTATTTAGAACCAGGGATACATTTTCAGGTTCCAATTGTTAATGTTATGAGGATTCGGGATATACGGGAACATACCATGCATATCGACCCTCAGCCTGTAATTACAAAAAATAATGTTTAAGTTAAGGTTGACGGTTTGATATGGGTGCGTCCGGGATTAGATGTTGAGGAGATAATTGGAGAACTGCCGATTACGTCACCTTGTGATCTGAATGTTAAATGAGAACAGTATTGCTTTTTAAGTCCTTTCGCGATTTGTACAACCGTGCATTAAATGATCAATAAGGCTATATGCATAATGATTTTAAATATTTCAAATTAAAACAGAGACTTTTAAGTAAAGGTAATATCATATGAATAAATGGCTTCTATACTATTGTGCGCTGGTAATATTTTTACTGTTGCAGATTTCATGTATATCTCTTTCATTGCAGAAAGAGATGCAATGGAATGTAACTGATAAACCATTGGTATGGGTAAGCGAAAAACAAAAAATGAAAATTACTTTTCCCAATGAAAGCTGGCGTGTTTATACCAAACCAACGAAAGTGAAATGGGTGTATGACGAAAACGAATATACCGTTATGCATGCTCAAATACCGGAGTTGGATGTTATTCTGAGAATAAATGTAACACCAAACGTATCAAATGACGTTGACTATAAAGAATATTTCACTTTTTATGAACAGACAATAAAAAATCTCATTGATAATATTCAAACAGGCAATATTCTTGAATATATTCCCGAGTTGATTCAGAATGAAAAAGGCAAAACAGGAGCTATAACAATCACCTACAAAGTACTTCTTAACAATGTTGTATTCAATTATTGTGAATTTACTGTTGTTAAGAAGGATAAAGAAAAAGCAGTTATTTATAGATTTATATGCCGGGAGCCCTTATTTAAATTAAAAAAACAACAGTTTCTGGATATTGCTGACAGTTATGAATATTATAACCCGAAGGAGTTTTCTTTTGGAAAAGATAATGATTAGACTGATAAAAGTTTTAGTATTCGTTACCCTATACATGTATGTTTTATTTTTTATGTTTTCCTGTTCATCAGCCACACACCTCTATATTGGCGAGTGGAAATCACAACCTCATGAAAATGGATGGGTAAATTTGAGGCATCAATTATACATTGAATTCCCTGATTATGAATGGAATGTTTTCATATGCCCTGATTATTTAATAAAGAAGATGAATATTGAGTGGCCTCAACCCGATTATAATAATAAAAACTACACTGTTCTGATATCGGTTGAAGTCGGCAATTCGCCAAAAAAATTAATGTTCAAGCTTGACACAGCTAAACATCGTGCAGTTGATCTTGAGATATTTCCACTAAAAAATGAGCTGCCATTCCGTGGGATAAAAGAAGAAAAAACATTCTTTCAACTGAAAATGTTCGAAATATCTGAACAGACTGAGATTGAAGAATTTTCAGCTTACTTTTGGGATACGTTTAATAAGTGTATAAAAGATGATATCTGGTTACAAGAGCATAATTTAAAGAACTATACTATTACAGAAACCGAAGATAGTTCCATTTCACTCAATAATAGAAACTGCATACAAAAAAGATACCGCATACAAAGTTCAACTGATGATGATGAACCTATATTAATTCTACTTGTATTTGGGTTCAAAATAAATAATAAAATTGTATTTGCTGAATTCGTGCTGAAGGAAGAAGAATACAGGTATAGGATCGAGAAGTGTTATCATATTGTAAATACAATAAGAAATGTCACTTCAGAGCAGGAATTTTTTAAGTTGACAGGAAGTAAGTGCCATGAAAATGAATTACTGATAAGGACCTTTTCTACACGTAATTACGACGAAGCAATAAAAACCAGAGACATATTGATAAACAGGAATGAAAACTCAGATACAAATCATATTCATTCCAGAAAAGTGAATGAAGAAATGATTTGTATACGCGCTGACGATTTAATATCGGAAATGAAAGATGTTGTACAGCGACTTGAAATTAACCAGATCAGTAATATAATTAAAGTTCATTCGATGTACTATATTGTACAAAGATTAAAATAGGGAATACATTGATATTGTAGCTTTTCTGATACTGATATAGAAGGTATCGTGATATGAAAAAAAATTCAGTATCAGTGATTGTCTCATATCATCATCCGACAAGACAGTGTAAATTATATTCTATATGTAATGGTTTAATGCTAAAGAAAAAAATTAATATGGGGCTAAAGGCATTTGTCAGGGTCACCCCCTGGTAGTGATCTGGTCTTTACCCACACTTATCTCCGTACCTGAGTTCTTCTTTTTTTGTATAGCGGTCATTCCAACTCCTAACTTGCTACCTTAACGGAAAAAAATTAAAACGCCCGTCCTCCATCTCGATGTTTTCATATCGGGACTGAAGAGGGTAGACAGAAGACTCAGAGTACACCCGTGCTTGCATTGGCCGGATACAACTATATTGGCTGAAAATTTGGGGAAAATTAGCAAACACATTTGGAATCGGCAGTACCTAATAGCTTAAAAACAGGCACAATTATCCGGTTAAGACAATAAACACACTGTGGCTATTGAAGCGTTTTTTGAAAAACAGGCTTTAAATGCAGTTCTGCTCGAAGCATGCACTGAGCTTGTCGAATGTGAAACTATAATCCAATACAACATCTTCAACTGCTGGGATAGTTTCAATGTCAGCACTAAATTGCGGTGGCGGACGGGTAAGCGACTCTTTCCACTTGCCGCAGTGCTTCATCCTGAAAGTCCCGATATTTCTTCGGGATTTTTTATTGTGGCATCATCTTCAATAAATGAGATAATCTTGGTTGGTGAGCCAGGTCGAACCATCATTGTCCCGCCACACTTCGGACATTTGAGCGGGTCAACACTTCGACGCCGCTCAGTGCAGGCCTCATAAACAGCCTTTATTAGAGCAGCCCATGGTTCGACTTCGCTCACCACAGGCTTTAGACGACATTTTTTAACATACGCAGATGCAGGCTCCAGTCTTTACCAGTCAGCATCAGCAATAGCCGGAGTTGGTAATGTGGCTGCTCCAGAGTTTTTGCGCAAACCCCTGTTTTTGTTGGAATGCAGACTGTAATAACTTGCTGAACGAAGTGAAGTCCTGAACACATTCGGGAGTATTCACCCTTATCTGGAATATGTTGCGTAACTGCGGCAAGGAAATCCAGTGGCTCAAATATTTCAAAATTACGGGGATTACTGGCAATCAACTCATTATCACCAGCTTTTGGAAAAGGAATACATCCTCCTCCGTGTAAAACTATGGAGGACAGGATTAGGAGCTGATGCTCTGTATAAAATTTTACCATAATCGGTCAGGCTGATAATTCTCCCAAGTGAGAACGGACATCTTGAGATATATTCCACAAGACGCTGCATTGCGGCATGATCTAAAATGTTTGAGAAAAATAACTTTGTTGGGGTTTGTCGCAGGATTTGAGACTGGCGGTTATTAAATTATTAAAAATATCGATGACGATCAAGGCGGAATTTGAGAGGATAATTGATATGGTAATAAGGGTGAACACAAAAAATGGCTAAAGATCTTACATCATCTGCAATTGAACGACAAAATATTCTGAACAATCCTTATGCACTTGAAGAGATTCAAAAGGCGACACGAATAGAGTGTATTGTTTTTGAGGGAAAGGCTGTTCTTTTAAAAGAGCAGATCGCAGACTTTTTCTTGGTTACGACTCGAACTATCGACAATTATATAGCTCGTTTTGAGGATGAACTTGGAAAAAACGGGTATGAAGTACTTCGTGGTAACAGGTTGAAACAATTAAAGTTACAGTTATCACATTGTCATGTTAATGAAACCGATTTCGTTAACATAAAAACCCCACAACTAGGAATTTTTGATTTCCGTTCATTTCTGAATCTGGCTATGCTCATAACAGAAAGCGAACCTGCACGGCTACTTAGAACAGCGATTCTCGATATTGTCATTGATCTGATCAATAAGAAAACCGGTGGTGCCACAAAGTATGTCAACCAGCGGGATGATGATTTTATCATTTCTTATTTTCAGGAAGAAAACTACAGAAAAGAATTTACTGATGCTTTACGGGATTGCGTTGCTATGGGTAATTTTAAGTATGCATTATTCACAGATAAAATATATGTAAGCATATTTAATGAAAAATCACAGGAATACCGGAAAGTGTTACGCCTTCAGAGCAAAGAAAAAGTACGCGATACTTTTTATTCAGAAATTCTTGATCTGGTAGCATCATTTGAATATGGTTTCGCAGTCCTTTTATCTGAGACTTCCTTACGTGAAGGGAAAAAACTCTGTTCATGGGAAGTTAATAATCTCTATAAAAATTTTGAAAGTCAGGCACACTGGAAACCACTTATAGAACGGGCCCGTGTTAAAATGGCTAGCAGGGATCTTGCATTTCGTGATGCATTGCATTTGCAGCTTAAAGAGTATATCGCTCCGGTTCAACGTGAAGAGTTTGAACGGTTCCTCGGTGAAAAAAGTAAGGAACTGGCTGAGCGTCTTGAGGAAGCAAAAGACGTGATGCGAAGGCTTAAAGAACGGGAGTAAATGATAGCATTAACATATATAACATTGGAAAATGCCATCGAAACTCACCGCAAGACCGTTGACGTCAGTGGGGGCGGTACTCTTGAAACTCTTGATATGGGTCGGTTGGAGAGTGTACTGGAACACATCAAAAATGATGAATATTACCCAACGTTCGAAGACAAATTAACTCATCTTTTTTTCAGCGCATGCAAGTTCCACTGCTTTGCTGATGGCAATAAACGAATCGCCATATCATTAAGCGCTCAATTTTTACTACTGAACGGATATGTTTTTATTGCCGGACAGTTTATCAGGAAAATGGAAAATATCAGCTACCATGTTGCAGCTGGAAAAATCTGTAAAGAACTCCTGCACGAAATCCTGTGCGCAACAATTAATGGCGACGATGACAGTGAAGAACTTAAATTGAAAATTATCGATGCTATTGAGGATAAATAGGTAGTGAATAGTGCCCAGTGGCCAGTGACCAGTAAGAAACGGCCGCAGGCCGCCAGGAGAATAATAATGAGAACAATAATGAGTATATTTCGTTCTGAATTTATTTCTACTAATCACTGGTCACTAACCACTGGCCACTGGCCACTAACCATGGATAAGTGGGAAAAAGTCGTTACACTCAAGCGGAAATTAACCGACCTCAAACACATATAAAGGAGTAAGTATGGTCAACAACAGCAATTCGCAAAAAAGTTCTAATTCTCCACCACCGCCTCCGCAAAGGCCACCGCAAAATCCACCTTCCGCGCCGACGTACAATCCAGGGACACGAGGAGAACCGCGAAAATACCAATGAAATTATCTGAACTTTGGGATCAGTATCAGCGATATACAAAGGATGTTACTGAATATTCAAGGAAACTGGCATTTGCAGTAGCTGCAATATGCTGGTTTTTTAAATCTGATTCAGTTACATTTCCTGTTAATATTTTACCATAATCGGTCAGGCTGATAATTCTGGCAAGTGAAAACGGACATCGAGCTATATATTCCACTAATCGCTGCCCCTCTTCAGGGATTCCGATGCATCACATTGCAGCATGATCCTTGGTCTCGATGCGGACCGAATTATCGACACTATTGAGCAACGCGAAATCCCGATTGGAACTTCGGGAAAACCTGAATGCCTCCAGGTACGCATACCAGCCACAGTTTGAAATGAATGCGTAGCCGCTTCAGGCCACAGTGTACCAGGTGCCGATGCCACCGGATTGGCTGTTCCAGATCTCACCGTCGGTAGAGGTGAGGGCTGCGTTGTTTGTGGACCCCGAGTTGATCATGCGCCCCTTGACCGCCACAAACTTGGATCAGGTCCATATTAATGGGAGGTGGTTGGAAACGATCCCCTAAAACGATCATTACTGCTATTCAAATGTCAATTTTACTTGGCTTTCTGATATTTTTTGAATATCGATTTTTGCTTTAAAGTAAATGCCAACACCTTTGATTAGTCCAATATAAAAATCAATCATGTTGCGTTTTGATTTATAGGTTATAAGCAGATTATGCTCATCGATATCCTTGAACTCAAAACGTGGTGGATGTGCATTGGTGATATTTTGCGTCGTTTCCCTGTGTACATCTTCCATACCTTTAATAAAATCTTTAGCCTTCGAGTGACGACGGAAATAAACGCCGTAAATTTTAGGTGCATAAGTATTCACCCAGTATTCACCGAAAACATCGGTCGCCTGTGCCATGGATATTCCCAAAATTTTACAAGTATTTGCGACACATTCCATCACTTTTTTATCATCAATATCCTGTGTCGGTAAAAACATCATGCTCTCGGATAATTGAGATGCTTTTAATATTTCCTGCCATTTGGGTTTACCGAACTTCTCAATGACTAATTTCCCTAAGCAGTCTGGAATAACGCCCTTCATATGGTCCCCTTTGTTGAATTATTTGATAGTCTTAAATACACGGGCAAAGTAATTATATAATGCTTTTGTTTAAACTGTCAATGGGATTCATTAATATCGATTAGTATCGTGAAACTATCAGTGGAAATTGTAGTTATGTAAGGAGTCCTGGTGTCAAAACATGCAGTTATATTGAAGTTTTTGTGTGGTATGGCCCTTGATTGGATCGATTTCTCACTTTCGTTCTGTTGCGTAAAGGAGTATCGGGCCGGCTGATAGGTATTTTGATCTTTTTTACTTATGAGTTTAAAATAGTGCTTGCATTGGCCGGTTAAAACTATATTGCTGAAAATTTGAGAAAATTGGCAATCACTTTTTGGAATCGGCAGTACAGAAATAGCTTAAAAACAGACACTTTTAAACGGTTAATACAATAAACACGCTATGGCTATTGAAGCTATTTTTGAAAGGTGAGTCGCAATTATGCGATTACCGGAGGGTTATAGTTGCAATAACGCGCCTATCTTATAAAAGCAAAAATGCGGAAGTACTAAGAAACATTCAGTACAATAATGAGCAAGTACCCTCACAACTGACAATCGGATTTTTAAGGCATTTACCAGTGCCTGCTATTATTGACTTCCTAAAACATATTGAACTTAGTATGTAAATGTATGGTTTTTCCGGTAAATTGGTGTTATTAACATAATGGCGATAGTTTTCTATTGGATGATGATGTTATAATTTAATTATTCAAATTAACCATAAATAATAGATACGGAATCCAAGACACTTTTCAAATATATGACCCCGAGCACTTTTGGGTGCCGTTGGCCTTGCGCTGCTTGAGCTGGGCCTGCAGGAAACTACTGCTGCGTTGTCTGTTTCATTCGGGAGGGAGTTTTTATTCTTTGAACAGGTCAACCACTATGCTGGTTACATTCAAGCGATGACCTTTCCGGGTAATGAATTCGTTTTGTGAGTAGTGAAATCCTTTTGACAATATATAAGCGAAATCATTGATACCGTAGCGTATTTTTTTTATGAGTCCGTTTGGCCGGCAATGGGGATCATTGTCGGGCGTCCGCTTGATCATTCCTTTTGTATAGTCAATCGGATGCTGTACGAATTGCTCGTCGTCCCAATAATGATAAAAGGTATGACGAGTAAACGATGATGATTCAATCAACGATTTAAGCAGCGGATAAGTTGTCATGGTGATATGCTTCGGATCACGGGGATCCACTCCTCGGGTAATACAGAACCGGTCTTTCGGATTGTTGTAATCCGGAACGCCGATACGCATCATTCCTCCCTTTGCAAGCACTCTGAAGCACTCTTCAAGTAGACGTTTGATTTCATCGATCGTGATGTGTTCAAGAAAATCCTCAGTATGTATTTGTTTTACAGACCCGTCAGGAAGGGGGATTTTTTTTCTGAGATCATGATTGACCGACCAGTCGCTCTGAGGGGGGGCGAGGTCAACCGCAATAAATCCAGTATACCCTTGTTTTGAATGACAGTTATTTCCTCCGCCAAGATTGAGACATATTGTTTCCTGTTTCGCGATTTCGTGCCATTCCATACCAGACGGTCTCCTTTCGATAGTAGCTGATAGGCATTTTGATCTTTTTGACTGGTGAATTTAAAATAATGCTTGTATTGGCCGGATACAACTATATTGCTGAAAAATTTGAAGAAATTAGCAATCACTTTTGGAATCGGCAGTACCTAATAGCTTAAAAACGGGCACTATTATCCGGTTAAGACAATAAGCTGCTTGTGGCTATTGTAGCGATTTTGAAAGACTTTAAATGCAGTTTTGCTCGAAGCATGCACTGAGCTTGTCGAATGTGAAACTATAATCCAAAGTAACAAAAAAGGCTATTCACATTTTAGCTATTAGCTTTTGGCAAGAAAAAGAAAACAGTATCTTTTGCTAATGGCTAACAGCCAACTG
>JAFGOZ010000164.1 GCA_016926235.1 Bacteroidales bacterium
AAAAAGATTAAAAATACAAATAAACTTTTGAAAGGCATAAGACGACGGGTGTATTTTTCCAGAGGGTGCAAGTCCCTTATGTGCGGGATCGATCCCGAACGGCGAAGCCCTCACGACCAAAGGGAGTAACCATTAGCAAGTGGCAAGGTGGTTTACCGCGAGGTATGCACTAAAGTAAGCCAAACGGCAAAGGTCTGAACTGACGAACAGGAGCGGAATATGAGGCATAGTTATTTGGGTAAGTAGCCACATCACTGCAAAGCCCGATGAACACCAAAAGAATAACTACGTAGATTCCGCAGGATTAGACTGAAGGACATTTACCTTACCGAGGGAGATCTCATCGTCCACGAGTTGGCAAAGGTGAGAGGTCAGCAGAGGCCATAGTAGTTGTAAGAAACGAGCTGTGTACAGAAACCACAGAGGTCTCACAATACAATGAAGGGCTGAACATTGCATCGTTCCAATACATACTGGAGGTCTAAATGTTAGAGTTTACCAGCCACTTGTAAAAGGAATAAAGGTATAACCGGTGAAAAGAGCGGTTTTACTGATATGCGATGAACCGCTGTATACAAGACCCGTACGTACAGTGGTGTGAGAGGCTCTCCCCGTCAGCTAACTACTGGCGGGGCAGTTTACTCGATTGTGAATGGTTTTATTTCTTTTGTTTATTAAGTTTAATGTGTTTTTATTTCTGAATTACTATTTTTTCAGAATGATTGAAATTTTTACCAATTATTTGAAGTATTGCCAGTCCGGTGTAGAATCCAGGAATTTCTATCTCTATAGGATTAGTGCCAGTAAAAAATATCTTCTTCTGAAAAAGGGTTTGTCCATTAGCAGAATTTAATTTCATTTCAATTTTTTGCTCAGGCAGGGACAGATTCAGAAATATCCTCTCTGATGCAGGATTTGGATATAATTGACATTCTATAGTACCTTTATTATTATTGATTTTCGCATTTCTTGTAACATTATTGCCAGAAAAGAACTTATAAATATCTCCGGAACCGCCAACAGCAATAAGCGTGTTTCCATAAGCTCCGAAATTTGTTAATCCCCAGTGATCCACACCATATTTTAAGGTATCCCATGTGAGACCTCCGTTTTTGGTCCGATATATATTGTAATAGTCAGTCACAATATATCCGGTCTGCTCATTAACAAAAAAGATATCTTTGATGATTTGAGAAATAAAACTTGTACTAATTTTCTGAAAATCGAATTTTTCCCATGAGTCTCCGCCATTTTTCGTCTTCATCAATCTTGTAGTGCCAGTAAAACCTACCGTTTCATTGAGAAAATAAAGAGAATTCCCGTCCGGATTTGAACTTCTGGTTGACCAGGTTTCTCCTCCATCGACAGTTTTGCACAGCGCATTCTCATGTCCAACGGTATATCCTATGGACTCATTAACAAATTGCATGCTTCTTATTCCATCTAGCCTATCATTAGGGAAAGCCTTTTTTGTCCAGTTTACCCCTCCATTAGTCGTTTTGTATAATAAACCCCAATCACCATATATGAAACCAGTATCCTTGTTGATAAAATATACCCCTGTCAGATTTATATCATAGAAACTCAGCTTATCCCAATTTATTCCGGAGTTTTGTGTTTTGTACAGCGCATCATCTGTAAATATATAGCCAATCTGTTCATCAACAAAATAGCAATCTAAAATATATTCATCAAAATTCAACTGACTACAATACCATGTTACACCTGTATCTAATGTCTTGAACATTAATCCTTTACAAAATACAAATCCAACATTTTCGCTGATAAAAAAAGAACATGTTGTTTCAAGGTTTTTAGGGGGACCTAGGCACCTAAGTTCCCAGTCATTTCCCTTGTTATTTGAAACTAGAATGTTGGCATTGGAACCGACAGCAATTGCATTTTCCGAATTCCCAAAGGATGCTATAGCGTACAATGTATTACTGTATGATTCAACCAATTCCCAGGTTACAGCCCCATCCTGTGTATAATATATTGATCCAAATAAAGTTATTGCATAACCTCTCTGAGAATCCATAAAATAAAGGCCGTTAAGGATATCATCAATTCCAAATTCAAATTCAATCCAGGATTTACCTCCGTTTGATGATTTAGAAATAACATTATAACCTTTTATCGAATACAATGTACCGTTTTCTGGACTCATTATAAACCTATAACCCTCTCTATAAATGGACCAGCTTTCGCCCCCATCAGTTGTTCGATATAACTCACTTGATTCCAGATTTATATTATCTGTATAAACAGCATAACCTGTCCTTTTATCCAGAAAATATATTTGTGTGAAATAGCCCATTCCTGTACCGCTTAAATAAAGCGGTCGGGCACATTCTGTCCACGTTTTTCCTCCGTCGTTGGTTTTTGAAATGTATCCCTGACCGCTCAAGGTATATCCATTTAACTCATCCAAAAAGTAAATATCCTCATCCCAGTTAAATGTAGGATCTCCCAAAAACGCCCAATTTTCTCCACAGTCTTCAGATTTAATGACACCTTCAGACCCGCAAGCATAATATACCAAATCAGAAGCTTTTGTTATGGCATAAATATTTGTTAAAACCACAGGTTTTATGAGCCTCCATGACCTACCGCCGTCACCAGTTTTTCTAATACAACCTCCGTCTCCCACTGCAATAAAAGTTGATTCATTAACTGCCTGAATATCATTAATTGAGCCGGATACTTTACTTAGTTGACCAAAGGAAAGTCCGTTTAACATCAAAAGTGAGCTTACGAAAAATGCAGATTTAATATTCATAAGTATTTTCTTTAAAGTCTTAATATCAATTAAAGGACGATTAATCCACCCAAATAACTCCCTTCAACTGTTTCTCCGTTTTTGAGCATCAAATTGTATTCAAATTGGTAATATCCTTTTACAACCTTATTCATTAATGTTCCGCTACTGATTTCATAACCAGTTGGGTTAGCATCCTGGGTTTGTAAGCTAATAAATACAGAACCTTCGTTGCATTCAATATATTCATCAGTTTTTAAATTTTGTATAGAATGGTTTGTCGAATTATATATGGATTCACCAAGAGATATTAAAATAAGATCACCCATGCCATAAAAACTAACTGGATTATCACCTGATAGGCTAAGTCCCTCTGAGTACAGATACAGGTATGAATTACTGTCCTCATTGACTTCATAAAGAGCATATGGAGTACAATAATTCACACTCTCAAACTTGAATTCACCTGTATTCATATTTTGTATTTCAATTTCAGAGTCTTTTGAACAAGAAGAAATAAGAAGGTGAATTATAAAGAGGATTGCGAATTCCGCTCTTAATAAGCTCAATAATTGTTTATTTATATTCATATTTTATTTATTAGTAATTTGACTTCAACTAACTTTTTAGATGTCGAAATAATTCAGTAACTCATGCACAATCAAAAAATCATAATTAAATAAAAATTTTTAATTAACTTCAATTAATCTGTCAAATTTAACAAATCCAGTGTCCAATATGTTTCATCTGTGATTAAATCATTCACAACGTTGTTGTAAGCTCTGATTAAATAGGAAAAATACAAATTTTTCTTACAATCCGGGCAACAGCGAGTGTGATTTTTTTTCCAGCGGGTGCAAGTCCCTTATGCGTCCCGATATAAACGTGAAAGCATTAGCAAGTGGCAAGGTGGTTTACCGTGAGGTATGCGCTAAAGGAAGCCAGACTGCAAAATCCGGTACCGATACTTCGACAAGCTCAGTATAAACTAAACAGGAGCCTGATATGAGGCTATGAGGTTGGATAAGGTAACACAACATGCCAACGTCCAAATTTTTTTAACCAAAATAGTAGATCAGGCAGGAATCGGAGGAAGGAAGATGCTCTTACCGGGGGAGATCTCATTGTCCACGAGTTGGCAAAGATGAGAGGTCAGCAGAGGCCATAGTAGCTGG
>JAFGOZ010000165.1 GCA_016926235.1 Bacteroidales bacterium
AAATTTGATTTTAGTCAGGTTTTAACTTTTGATATGGCTATTGTTCTTTTAACTTTCCTGTTTGTTGATATGTTTGATACTGTTGGCACTTTAATAGGTGTGGCATCAAAGGCTGATATGATTGATAAAGAAGGTAAACTACCAAGAGTAAAGCAGGCTCTTTTTGCTGATGCTGTTGGAACAACCTTTGGTGCAATAGTTGGAACATCAACAGTAACAACTTATGTTGAAAGTGCCTCAGGAGTTGCTGAAGGGGGAAGAACGGGATTAACCTCCTTAACTACGGCCATAATGTTTGCCCTGGCATTGTTTCTGGCTCCTTTATTTTTAATGGTTCCGAGTGCAGCAACAGCACCTGCACTTGTTTTGGTTGGTTCTTTTATGATGTCTCCAATACTAAAGATTAATTTTGACGATTATACAGAATCTATCCCGGTTTTTCTAACCATCATCATGATGCCTCTTGCTTATAGTATTGCTGAGGGCATTGTTTTTGGGATGGTATCGTTTGTTGTCTTGAAGATTCTTACCGGCCGATTGAAAGAGGTATCTGTTGTGATGTATATTTTGGCAGTGTTGTTTATTGGTAAGTTTTTTGTTTAGTTCTTGTTAAATGTTCTAATATAGGCCTCCGCATTTTTTGAGCGGAGGTTTTTTTTTAAGACTAATATTCACAAGTTAGTGTCACCCTCTCAGATTAATAAAACATTGTGTATTATGTTTCAATTTAGGTCAAGCCCTGATTATTTAGGTTATGAGTAAGCACTTAAGCTATGTTTTTATATATCAAGACTCCGTATAACAAGCTTCAAAGCAGCATAAGCAAGAACATTGAGCTGTAATTTATATGAAGAATGTGATGATGAATTAAGTCCGGTGTGTAAGGAGTATAAGTAAATCTATTGTATGTCAAGCATATATAAGAAAGAGTGTTAGTATTGAAGAAACCATTTTGGTCTAATTCAATACTTCATAATTTAAAATGTTTTCGGGGTGGGTTTTTGTAGAATTGGAAAATAGTGCGCTAAACAGATTCTTATTCCATTGATTTGCTGTTTGGAATTCTTTAAAACTTGCGTTATTCCAATCAATATTAAGATTTGATGCTGTATTGGGCGATATATAGCAATAAACAGCATCAATGATTACTACATTTTTTTTTGCTTTATTCCCTTTTGTATTTTCGTTAATTTCTCCGGCAATTATTGTAATGTTTTGTTTTTTTGATTGTTGAGCTAATTTTGAAACAACCTGCTGATAATAGTGATAGTTTTTTTCAGATATAGGTTTTCTGTATTCGCCTCCAATATCACGAATAGGTCTTATTTGTAAGGTCTGAATATCAAATTCACCAAAGTAGTCGAAAAAACATTCAAGATCAGCTAGGTTATCATCGTTAACTGTGTAATTAATTCTGATTTGAGGAATTGTCAGGTTTCCCTCAGACTTTTTTTTAGTGATAAGTTTCAGTATAGCAATTAGATGTTCATAGTTTGCATTAACCATGAAATTTTCATAAACATTTTTTGTTACGCCGTGTATGGAAAGTATTAATTCATTTAGACCACTTTCAAAAAGGTGGTTGATTGATTCAAGTGAAAGATTCATCCCGTTTGTAACGAGGCTTATATTTGGGACTTTATATAAGTTAGCCAATTTTATTAATCTTAAATAATTTGGGTTTAATGTTGGCTCGGCTCCACAACCAATTACAACCTGAAATGCCCGAGGAAACAGCGTTTTAGCAAGGCCATCCATTTCATCAGAAGTCATATTTCCTTTCATTGTTTTTCGGAATGACTCGTTGGAGAATGAACACATCTTACAACGTAGGTTACAAGCCAAAATAGGATCAATACGAACAGATATATGTCTTAATCCTAGTTTAGAAGCAATATATAGAGCAAGTAATTTTATTTTATTGCTTTTTACTAAGATGTTTATTTTTAAAAGTTTGCGATAATCGTTTGTTAACATGGCTGACATGATGGAGGTGCTAATGTTATTTAATTTGATTTAAGCTAAAGATAGCATCAAAAAATCAAAAAATGATATAGTCATTTTAGTTTCAGATTTGTATCGTGCTAAGGTTCATGAAATTTAACACTAGATAACAATTGTGTTTGATTAAACTATATTTAATGGTAATTTTGAATTTACCTTAAGGGTAGGCAGCATAATTGATACAAAGGATTGGGTTTTAAATAAAATTTATTGGGGTGGAAATTGATTGTTGCAATGGTTGCTTTATTCTTTTGTTTTATGGCCACCCAAAGAATGATTTTGGGATCCAGAAAGCGATAGCGTACCATTCCTTTATTAAGATACCTTATTTATATTAATAACGCATTTTACTGACAGCTTATGTTAAAGAAAGGTTTTGTTTTAATTATTGTGTTATCACTTTTAGTTATAACAGTGAATTCGCAAAACACTAATCGCAAAAACGTTAATGTTGAATCACTTAGCGACACTCAGATAAGTAAAATGCTTGTTGAAATTCAAAAAAGGGGACTCTCGGAACAGGAAGCTGTTAATATGGCAACTGCCTATGGTTTATCAGCTTCGCAAATTAGTATTCTTCGCAAAAGGATGCTTACAGTGAATGAAGAGACTGAAGAGGGTACGGAAATGTTTGGTGAAAGTGAATTGGATACCACATTCTTTTTGTCCGATAAAGAGATGGTTACCGCAACCAAAATTGATAAGTCGGTTTTTGGATTTCATCTTTTTAATAGTGAAAATTTAACCTTTGAACCTGGGCTAAACATACCAGTTGCATCGTCTTATGTTGTAGGCGCTGGAGATGGGTTTGTAATAGATATTTATGGAGCCTCCCAGCAGCAGTACAGTGTGTTTGTTGATAATAACGGAAATATAACCATCCCTAATGTTGGACCTATTGCAGTTGGTGGGATGGAAATGGCGTCGGCCGAAAAGCGAATCTTCGATAAACTTACGTTGATTTATAGGGGTCTTATTTCATCTCAGCCAAATACATTCGCGAATATTCAGCTTGGGCCAATTAAGGCCATTAAAGTGAATGTTATAGGAGAAGTTTTTGCTCCCGGAACATATACCCTGCCGGGTACAGCTTCGGTTTTTAATGCACTATATCTTTCAGGAGGGCCAAATTATAGTGGGAGTTTCCGAACTATAAGAGTGATTCGTGAAGGCAAGGAAATTACAGAGCTTGATGTGTATGATTATTTGATTAATGGTAACAGCAAAATAAATGTTCCATTACGAGATGGTGACATTATTCTTGTTCCAACTTATCAAAAACGGGTGAGAGTTGGAGGAGAATTTATTCGTACAGGAATTTTCGAAAGTAAAGATGGGGAATCAATTGGTGATGTGGTGAGGTTTGCTGGAGGATTTACCGAATATGCCTATCGTAACCGAATTGAATTACATCGTAATAATGGACGTGAATTTGAGTTAGTTGATCTTTTCAAGGATGATTTTAATAAAACATTAGTTCAATCGGGAGATAGTATTTTTGTTGGAAGGGTTTTAGACAGGTTCACTAATCGTGTATCCATTGAAGGGGCTGTTTTTCGGCCCGGAACATATGAGTTATCTGAAGGGTTAACTTTAAAGCAACTCATTGATAAAGCTGATGGTATAAGAGAGGATGCTTTTTTGGAAAGAGGTTTGATTCTTAGGCTAAATGAAGATCTTAGCTTTAGTAATGTATCCTTTAATATTAGTGATGTGGTCGTTGGTCGACATAATATTGAATTAAAACGTGAAGACGTTGTAACTATTTCACCTCTTGATTCGATGCGCGAGCAACGCACTATAAACATTCATGGAGAAGTGCTTCGACCGGATATATTTAACTTCAGAGACAAAATGACTTTAGGTGATATTATAGCTTTAGCAGGTGGTTTTAAGGAATCGGCCTCGGAGTCTTTTATTGAGATAACCAGGCGTTTAAGTTATGAGGAAGCATCCAGTTATGGAGCAAAGAATGTAACTTTATTTCAATTCTCGGTACCACGTTCGCTGACACTTAACAATAAAGATGCGGGGTTTGAGTTAAAACCATTTGATCATATATATATTCGAAAGGCTCCGGGTTTTTCGGATGGAGGTTTGATGACTTTGTCAGGTGAGGTTTTATATTCAGGAGAATACGGTCTGTCGGGTAAGAATGAAAGATTATCGGAAATAATTATAAGAGCCGGTGGCCTTACTTCTGATGCTTATGCCTCGGGAGCTATGCTAACCCGAAGAATTCAGTTAACAGCTAAAGCACGACGTCTAAGAGAAGTTTTGAGAGAAAGTGCAGATGGGATAGAGTTTAGTGACCTTGGTTTTGAAGTTGTTGGAGTAGATCTTGAAAAGGCAATTCAAAAACCGGGAAGCAAGGATGATATAATTGTAAGGAATGGTGACGAGCTGGTTGTTCCACGAAAATTATTAACAGTTAATGTTGAAGGCGAGGTTTTAAATCCTATTACCATGCCATATGTTGAAGGGAAGAGGCTAAGGTTTTATATAAACCAGGGTGGAGGGTTTGGTGTAAGGGCAAAGAAGAATAAAGCTTATGTTGTTTATCCAAATGGAACAGCCGCTGCTACCAAAAGTATAGTGTTTTTTAGTAATTATCCCGATATAAAGCCAGGTAGCCAAATTGTGGTACCTCAAAAACCAGAACGTGAAAAAATGCCTGCATCTGGATGGATCGCCATTGGCAGTGGGATCTCATCGTTATCATTAACCATTATTGCAATTATTAATGCTACCAAGAATTGATTTTATTTTGAGTTTATAATAGGATCGACAACATATGAAAAAACAACTTTCTGGTTTTCAAACCCCTGATAAGTCAATTAAAATAATCAAAAATAATGAGATTGATTTGATTGCTTTGGCTAAAGTCATCTGGTTAGGTCGAAAAAAAATCTATATATCAATTTTTGTTTGTCTTTCTATTGGTATTCTCTTTGCCTTTTTAAGTCCGGTGACATATCATTCGTCAGCCGTTTTATTACCTCAAGCTGAAACAAAAAGTGATTTGGGGCAATTGGGGTCGTTAGCTAGTCTGGCAGGAGTCAATTTAAGTTCAGTGGTGGGAGATGCTACAGGTATTCAGTCTGATTTATATCCAAATATTGTAGGTAGTTATCCATTCCTGAATGAGCTTATTCATATGCAACTAAATTATATTAATGAAGATAAGCCGATATCTTTTTTTGATAAAGAGCTTTCGGATTCAGTTCCAGGATTAGGGCCCATTATTATGAAATATACGTTAGGATTGCCCTGGACATTAAAAAATGCAATATTTGAAAAGAAACCTTCTTTAACAATCAATCAGCAGGTTGCATTGAACAAAGACTTGATAATTCTTGATCATAGAGAGGTGCAAATTTTTAAGAAATTCAATAAGCTGATTTCGGTGGATGTTGATAAAAAGACTGGATTAGTTTTTCTTTCGGTGGAGGCTGAAGAACCATACGTTACAGCACAGCTTGCAAATAAAACAGTAGAATTGTTACAGGATTATATTATCCGTTATAAAACCAGCCAGGTAAGAGAAAATTTAACTTTTATAGAAGCCCGTTTTAAAGATAAAAAGGTTGAATTTGAAAAGGCTCAACAGGAATTGTTTGAGTATAGGGATTCGTACAGAAACCTTGTTGCTGAAAGAATGGATTTCCGGAGTCAGGAGCTAGAGGATGAATACAATATTTCGATGGGTGTTTATCAGGGCCTTGCCCAGCAATTGGAGCAAGCCCGAATAGCAGTAAAAAAAGAAACCCCTGCCTTTACGGTGATAGAGCCTGTTATGGTGCCAATTGAGAAATATAAGCCTAAACGTACAATTATTGTCATGGTTGCTGCTTTTATAGGTGGAATTCTAGGGGTATTATTTTTGTTTTTGAGGCTCCTGATCAAGAAATTTAGTCAAGCCTGGAATGGTTCGTGTTGAATGAATATATATTACAGGTGGTATTGGTTTTATCTGTTAACGATAAGTTTGTGGTAAATCCATGATTGTTTTGTGACGACGGTTTTCCTTTTACCGCTACCAGCCGTTTAATATAATGCAAGTTTGTGATTTGCAGTAAAGTTTTCTTATTGAAGAAGTTGTTTCGAAAATTTAGGTTTTTAATTATTCATTCTCTCAGGTTATCTGTGGGACCAGATAACCGTTCTCAACGGCTTAAGAAGAATATAGTAGGATCTATTTTTGTTAAAGGCGCAAGTATAATTGTCAATCTATTATTGGTTTCAGTCACATTAAATTATTTAAACCAAACTAATTATGGAATATGGTTGACTTTAACCTCTTTTGTTACTTGGGTTTCTTTTTTCGATATTGGATTAGGTTCAGGGCTTCGTAATAAATTAGCAGTGTCTTTAGCAAATAACAATATTAAAGAAGCCAAGATTTTGGTTAGTACAAGTTATGCGTTTTTACTCATTGTGGCCTGTTCCTTAACGTTTTTATTTATTATTGTAAATCATTTTTTAAGTTGGAGTGAAATTTTGAATAGTGGTAAGGAAATGCACCATGTATTGTTCTTACTATCGTTTTTTGTGTTTATATCTTTTTTTTTAAACTTTGTTTTACGTTTAATTGTAAGCGTCTTTTATGCCGATCAAAAGCAGTATTTAGGTGACTTGTACCTTCCTGTCAGCAATCTTATTGTTTTAATTATCATCTGGATTTCTTCTGGCCGAAGTTTACTGTATTACGGGATCGTTTATAGTGTTGTTCCTACAATTGTTTTAATAATGGTTTCTTACCTTGCCTTTTCAGGTAAGTATAGGTCAATTAAACCGAGCATTAATCATGTCAAATTTAAATATGGAAAAGAATTAATTTCGTTAGGGAGTTATTTTTTTATCATTCAGATTGCAGGTGTGATTATGTATCAAACAACCAATGTTATTATTTCTCAATACTTTGGGCCTAGTCAGGTTACTCCATACAACATCGCCTTTAAACTATTTTCCATTTTAAATATGGGTTTTTCAATTTTACTTGCACCATTATGGTCAGCATATACAGAGGCATGGGTAAAGAATGATTACGGTTGGATAGAAAGGAGCGTTAAAAAGATGAAGCGAATTTGGTTGTTCGTAAGTTTAGTAGGATTAATTATCCTCTTAAATTCAAAGTGGATATATCGTTTTTGGGTTGGGGACAAAATTGAGATACCATTTTTGCTTTCGTTTTTAATGTATATTTATTTTGTATTAAGCATGATAGGTGGAATTTATACTATGTTTCTAAATGGAGTGGGGAGATTGAGAGTCCAATTGATCCAATCTATATTTGGGGCCATTCTTTTTATTCCCATTACATATATTCTTATAGAAAAGGTTCAGTTTGGTCTTGAATCTTTAGTTCTGGCAATGATCATTTCCAATTTGGGGCCTTTTTTAGCTCCAATTCAATATTCAAAGATTATGTCAGGTAACGACAAAGGAATTTGGGGGAAATAGTTATTGTATTTCACTTTAAGTGGTTTATCAGCTAGGTATATAGCACTATACTTTTAAATTTCTTTATGGTGAGTCCTGTTTGCTAACAGTGGAAATACATATTTCAATGCCTAATTTGTATTAGTAATGAAGGAAAAGGTCAAAGTTTTGTGGTTTTCGCGAACCCCCGGATTAGCTGAAAATAAATTAAAAAACCGTAATGTTGGAGGAGGTTGGATTAAGTCGCTTCAAACATTATTAAACAATCATCCAAAAATAGAATTAGCTATTTCTTTTTATACATTTGAATTACATGAAAAGGAGTTTTATCATGACGGCGTTAAATATTTTCCAATAATTTTAAATAGGGGTGAATCAATCCTTCACAAAGCGTTATATAATTGGCGACATCGTAAAGTCTCTAAACAAGAGCTTGATCGCATGCAGGAAATTGTAGCTAGTTATAATCCTGATTTGATACATGTTTTTGGAACAGAATCAGCATTTGGTTTAATTTCTGAATATACTTCTAAGCCTACCATAATTCACTTACAAGGACTAATTGATCCTTGCTTTCGTAACTTTCTGCCACCATCTTATAGTTTTTGGCATGTGATTAAAAGGGCTAACTTAATGGAGTTCTTTTATGGAATAGGTCTCTTTCATGAATACCTGGTATTTAACACTTTAAGGAAACAGGAGAAAAGGATTTTTGAAGCCACGAAATATTACATGGGAAGAACTCGTTGGGATAAAAGCTATGTAGATGCAAAGACAAATAATGGGGTTTATTTCCATCTGGACGAAGTTATTCGTCCAGGGTTTTTTAACGAATCAACTTCATTATGTATATCTGGCAAATTCAAGATCATCACAACTATTAATCCGGCAGTATATAAAGGACTTGAACATATTCTGATAACCGCTCATTTGTTAAAGACAAAATCAATAATAGATTTTGAATGGATTGTTGCCGGAGTTGAATCTACACATTCTCTCATTTCTTTTTTTGAGTTAAAAGAGAAACTGAGTTTTAGTGAAAACAATGTAAGGTTTGTAGGAAAGAAAAGCGAAGTGGATTTGGTTAATGAATTGCGTTCAACTAATTTGTTTGTGCATCCATCTCATATCGATAACAGTCCCAATAGTGTTTGTGAGGCAATGGTAATGGGATTACCTGTTATTGCCAATAATGTTGGTGGTTTAAGTTCACTTATTAAGCATAAAATTGATGGATATTTGTATGAAAATGATCCTATAGTATTGTTTTCTTATATAGTAGAAATATATAACAATTATGATGAGGCTAAAGAAATTGCAAGAAAAGGACAGATTACCGCGAGGCATCGTCACAATCCGGAACTGATTATTTCTGGTCTTATGAGGATTTATAAAACTGTAATAAAAGCTGTTGATGGTCTTAGTTGTGATTTATAAGATTATCAGAAGGATCAATAGAACAATCATGCTATTATTCTATTATGTAATTACGCTATTAAGATTTTTATTTAATGGTGTGAATTTCCATTCTGATTTTACTTCCAGAGGAATTCCTTTTATTGATGTTGTTTTAGGAGGGAGAATGTTTATCGGTAGATCCTTTTCAATGAACAATACTAAATGGTTTAATCCTATTGGGAGAAGCCAGGAATGTTCTTTTTTTGTGGCTAAGAATGCTGAGTTGGTTATATCCGACCATGTGGGGATAAGTGGAACGGCTATAGTCTGTTCCCAAAAAATTTTTATAGGCAATTATGTTAAAATTGGAGGAGGTTGTTGTATTTATGACACTGATTTTCACTCAATTGCGCCAGAGGAAAGAAAGGTTAAAGAGTTAGATATAAAAGGAGCCATAAGTAAAGTTGTGATTATTGAAGACAATGTGTTTATTGGAGCTCATACAACCGTTTTAAAAGGCGTGGTAATTGGAGAGAATTCTATTATTGGAGCATGTTCAGTTGTAACAAAGTCAGTTCCTGCTAATCAAATTTGGGCTGGAAATCCTGCTAGATTTATTAAAAAATTATGAATATCAAACTCTTAGGATATAATTCAATTACTCACCATCTTTTGTTTTTGGGGATGCTGGCGCTGTCGGGTTTTCCTTATTTCACATCAAATGAATTTTGCTACATTGGTTTTTTTATATTTTCATTTCTTGTATTATTTGTTGAGAGAAGAACAATTGAGATTAAAAGGAACACCTTGTTGATAATAGGCATTCCACTATTGTTGATAGTTTTACAAGCGATTGTCTTTCGGTTTTTTACATTAATTACAATTATAGGATTTTGTCTGCGAATTTTTAGCGCTGTTTTAGTTATTCAGGTTCTTAGAAATAACTTTTTGTTTTATTTCTTAAGGCACATGAAAGTTTTAACACTGTTAAGTTTTGTTGTGTATTTTCCTGTAGCATTGTTTCCTGGTTTTTACGAATTCTTACAAGATTCTTTACCTGCAATATTTTCATTTCAGTATGAATTATGGGGAATGGAGATTGACCGTAAAACCTTGATACTGGTTAATCTTAATATGGATATGCCAGAATGGTTTCCGATAAGGAGAAACTGTGGTCCTTTTTGGGAACCTGGTGCTTTTGGGGGATTCCTAATGATCGCTTTAGTGGTTTCCACAATAAAAAATAAGGCATTATTTAAAACTGAAAACCTAGTTTTTATCGCAGGCATTTTAACAACTTTTTCAACAACTATATACATATCATTTTTTTCTTTCGTACTCATGTATTCTCTTATTAAGGAATCAAAAGTGAAAGCTTTTATAGCTCCCATCCTTGTGCTTATAGGATTTTTAGCATATATGAACTTGGGGTTTCTTAATGATAAAATTATGGGCGAAATATCTAATTTGCACATCTCAATAATAGAGAAGCAAGGAAATACCCGGATTGCAAGTGGATTTCTTGATATTTTGGAGTTCGCCGAGCATCCAATAATTGGACGAGGACTATGGCCCGAGACCCGGGTTAATGTGCTATTTGAATATGTTGTTAGAAATAATGGATTAACCAATTTTTTAACTACATGGGGACTCCCTTTCTTTGTTTTTTTTCTTATGATGTTTTATAAGGGGTTTTATTGGTACGCTCGCTATAATGGCATGACTGGCCGAATAGCAGCAATTGCATTGGGTGTAACATTATTAATTTTAATTGGAGAGAATTATTTTAATTTCATGTTTTTTTGGGCGTTTGCTATGATGTCTGTTTACTATAAACAAGAGTGGGACACAAAAAAGGATGGTTCTTTGCTAATTAACTCTGATGTAAAGGCGATCTTCTAATTATTATTGAGTAATGAGAATTGCGGTTTTGTTAGCGGTATATAACAGGAAAGTAAAAACCATTAGTTGTCTGGAATCATTGTTTCAGCAAAACATTCCTCCTGAGGTTCAACTTACGGTTTATCTTGTAGATGATGGAAGTAGGGATGGCACTCGGGATACTATTGCAGAATTATTTCCTTTAGTAAAGATAATTACCGGGACTGGCAATTTGTATTGGGCTGGAGGAATGCGTTTAGCATGGAGTGAAGCATTAAAGAGTAAATACGATGGTTATATGCTTATTAATGACGATACCATCTTATATCCAAATTGTTTAGAACTGCTTCTTGAAGTAGATTCATATGTTATTAATTCCTTTTTAAGACAAGGTGTTTATATCGGTAGTACCATATCTTCAACTGGAAATGTTGTAACCTATGGAGGATCAAAGTTAATAGGAATGTTTTCAGATAAGTCTAGGCGAATAGTTCCTGATGGGGTGAATTTCTTGAATTGCGAGTTAGGTAATGCTAATATTATGTATGTACCATCTGGTGTTGTTAAAATCCTTGGAATTTTAAGTGATAAATACACACATGGAGTCGCCGATTATGATTACACATTATCGGCAGTTAAGAAAAAGATTCCAGTTATGGTTGCCCGTGAAATTTGTGGAGAATGCGAACACGATCATGGAAATAATTGGTTGCCGGGGGAGACTTTTCTAAAAGAACGTATTCAATATTTGAAAAGTCCCAAGGGCTTAGCCTATTATGAGTATTTGTATTATATAAGAGTTCATTTTCCTTTTTATTTTCCAATTGCTTTTCTTAAGCTCTGGATGAAAACTTTGTTTCCTTTTATTTGGGATAAATGGAAAAAAAACAATTTTCAGACTAGATGAGTTAAAAGAGTTTTATCAGCAATTAAATTTCATTATATGAACAGGGTTTACAAACAAGAGGAGGGTAGGGTGCTAATTTTTACCCGAATATTAACAAGTTATAGAAAACCTTTTCTTGATTTGTTGCATCAGCGAGTTTCTTTTAAGCTGATTCATGGGAGGAATAAGTCTGGCATTAATCAACCCGTTGGGAGTTATTCGCAAGTTGTAAAGCTCATTCAATGGGGTAAAGGAGAGACTCAGGTTTTTATAGGTGGGGTGTTAAGTGTTTTTAATACAAATGTAAGGATTGTTGTTTATGAGTTTGCAATAGGTATAATTTCGTTTCCAATTGTATTTGTGTTAGCAAAGATTCTAAGAAAAAAAATTGTCTTATGGTCTCATGGATATAATAGGAAGCGAGGTTTTTTTCCTGAATCCAATCTCCAGGATAAATACAGGTTGTTTCTGATGAAAAGAGTTAATGCAGTTATGGTGTATGGTGATTCAGATAAAACAATGCTATCAAAATATATTGATTCAAAAAAGATCTTTGCTGTCCACAATACCCTTGATACAAATTTTCTTTTTAAAATAAGAGATAATTTGGTTCTTGAAGGACGTACTGCAGTTAGAAA
The DNA here is from genome assembly GCA_016926235.1 of Bacteroidales bacterium. The sequence goes on from JAFGOZ010000165.1 coordinate 12,250, forward strand.
AAGACTGGGGATGGATAAGGCTTTTAATATTACTTACATCGGTAGATTGATGAAGGACAAGAGACCTCTGGACTTAATTGAATTGCTAATGGAATGTAAAGTAAGAAATATTGGGAGTGTGGAGGTTTATTATGTGGGCGATGGTCCAATGAAAAGTGAACTCATAGAATGTGTTGATAAATTGCAGTTGGGAGAAGAAATCCATGTATTAGGTGAAATATACGACGATTACAGAAGTGGTGAAATATTGTTTTCGAGTGATTTAATGGTTATTACAGGGGTTGTTGGGTTAAGTGTTAATCATGCCTTTTGTTTCGATTGCCCGGTTATTACTTTTGATCCTAAAGTGTTTAAATCTCATGGTCCTGAAGTGGATTATATTAAAGATGGTTTTACTGGATTTTTCGTAAAGCCAGGTGATATAAATCAAATGGTTACAATTGTGGAGCGCTACATGAATGATAAAGACTGTCAAAAGCAGATAAGAACGAATGTTCGTAATTCAATTGAGAATGATTGTTCTATTGAGCAAATGGTTAGTAATTTCATGACAGCATTGAATTCTTTAAATTAGTTCGGTTTCGAGACTGTTTTTGATTTACCTAAACAAAATGGAATCTGCATTGTCTTAGTCTGTTTATTGATATCTTGTTTAACAGAAATATTTTCATATTCAAGCTTTTGAGGTATTTAGTTGTTGTAGTAACTGTTTGTTTTTATTTAAATATGATAAGAGATAACTACATTGAAATGAACCAAGGGATTATTTATCCAATTATGCTTTCCTTTGTGAGCATTTAATTCAGTAAATACTAAGTACATGACAAATCTAAGAAGTATTTATTAAAATCGCTGGTATCCAGAGTGTTTTAAAAGGCTGCACAGTTTTAGTAAGTCCATATTAAAAAAACTATAGACTTTTTTTTATGTTTTTCAGCTTTGTAAGGTTGATGTTTTTATGCTCATCAATACCGACTAGATAAGTCCAGATAAATAGCCACGGTTATCATATAAAAAAATCAAGTCCTTTATACCTTTAGCGGCTACCTGCGCCTTCATGTTTCATCAATACGAATATAAAAAGGCACTTTATTTATTATGAGATCCTCAAACCAAATCTTATCAATGATGTTTTGTGAAGGAATATATGTTCGCAGATGATAATTAATATTGCTAAATGAAGAAAGTTTTATTCTTGCTACATATCCCAGGGCCTATTCATGGTTCTTCTATTATTGGACAATATATTTACAAAAGTGCTTTAGTAAATAGTTGCTTTGACTGCCAGTACATCAACCTACTCGCTTCTAGTGATGTTTCAGATACGGGTAAAGTGGGTATAAAAAAATTTTTTCGGTTTTTCAATTTGTGGATTTCATTGCCTTATAAACTAATCGTTTCCAGACCTGATCTTTGCTATTTCGCGATTTCTGTAAATGGATGGGCTTTTCTTAAAGACTTATTGTTAGTTTTTTGGTTTCGCATATTTATGGTAGATATTGTCTATCATTTTCATAACAAGGGAATTGTAACGAATAGGAGGAAAATTAAGTACCATTTTGCCTATTGTTTCGCGTTTTATTATCAACATGCAATTGTTTTGTCTCCCAAATTGAAAGAGGACATAGCAGGTTATTTTGACAATTCAAAGATTTTTGTTCTGCCAAATGGCATTAATTCTGATGAAGAGGCTTTGGGATGTTTAAATAAAGAAAAATTTAACAACATCCCTAATATTCTTTTTTTGTCGAATTTGTTTCGTTCAAAAGGTATTTTTGTTTTACTTGACGCCCTATCGTTGTTAAAAAACAAAGACATTGAGTTTTCTTGCAATATAATTGGGGGTGAAGGCGATGTTTCGGTCATGGAAGTTGAGAACTACATTCGGGATCTTTTTTTGGACTCTTGTGTAAAATATCATGGGCGAAAAATCGGTGAGGAGAAGGATGTATTTTTTAAAGATGCAAGTTTGTTTGTTTTTCCAACAGAAAACGAATGCTTTCCTCTTGTTCTTCTTGAAGCAATGAAATATGGACTCCCAATTATATCATGTCACGTAGGAGGAATTGAAGATATGGTAAAGGAGGGAATAAATGGCTACTTAATTAATCCAAGAGATCATGACCTATTAGCCAATAAAATACAATCACTTTTGTTGGATGTAGAAAAAATGAAAGTTATTTCTGAATGTAATATGCGTGAATTCAAAGAGAACTACACACTACGAAATTTTGAAGAGAAATTATGTGTAATTATTAACACTGTAACCAAATGAAATCGTTTAAAACGGTTAAAGGTATAGGCTTTGGGATATTTACGGACTGTATCCAGGTTGTCGGAAATACTTATGCGATCTGATATTTTTATACTCGCATCGCATTTTGAAGGTTTACCTATGGCTTTGTTAGAGACTATGGCCGTGGGGATTGTTCCTGTTGTTACTGACGTAGGTTCAATAAAAAGTGTCGTTCAACAGGGGGTAAATGGCGTTATAGTAAATAAAAAGGACTCGAAAGATTTGTACGAAAAACTAAAAGAGATTATATCTGATCCTGCATTGTTTCGCGTATTATCAAATAATGCACGAAATACCATTAAGGATAAGTGTGATATAAAAAGTTACGTTCAACAATTAAATGTTGTGTATAATAAGGTTGTTAGCGAATGATGTTCGTAGCATTTCGGTAAATTCTATGATAAATGGATACTTGCAATGTTTTAGGTTATAACGTATTTTCTGGAGATGTTAAAAAGCTTATCTTTTCAGACTCTGATTCTACTATCATCAACACCATTAATGCATACTCGTATGTGATATCAAAGGGAGATCCTCTTTTTAAGGATGCATTACTATCATCAGATATACTGTTGCCGGATGGTTTTTCTATAGTGATTGCTGCTCGTTTGTTAACAGGACGGATAATAGAGAAAATTGCGGGAGAAGATATTTTTTTTCAACTTTTGGAATTCTATAATAATGTTGGAGGGAAAGTGTTTTTTTTGGGAGCTAGCAATGAAACTCTTTTGAAGATTGAGCGACGATTACAAATTGAGTATTCCAAATTAGTATTTCGGTCTTTTTCACCTTCGTTCAAGAAGGAGTTTTCTATAGAAGAAAGTAGAGAAATGGTCGAGGAGATAAATTCATTTGCACCGGATGTATTGTTTGTTGGAATGACAGCCCCAAAACAGGAGAAGTGGGTTTATTTGAACAAAGGACGTATTAATACGAAGGTGATTTGCTCAATAGGAGCTGTTTTTGATTTCTATGCTGGGAGGGTAAAACGTCCACATCGGTTTTGGATTAGTCTTCGTTTAGAGTGGTTTATTCGTTTAATTCGTGAGCCCAAACGATTGTGGCGTAGATATCTGGTCTATTCTCCCCGGTTTTTTATTGATTTAATTAAGGAAAAGATTAGTGAGCATAAGTCATAAATGCTAATATTTATTTAGTCAAATTACGAAATCATATTGATATACCATTTATTAAATCAAAGTACTGTTTTTTATGACACCTCTATATAGTTCATATACATATAATAGTTCATCCTTTATCCAAAGGTGGGTTCATATAAAAAGATTTAGGGATGCAATTCGACTTTTAGACATTTGTGAAACCGATAGGTTGTTGGATTATGGTTGTGGGGATGGATGGTTATTGAAAAGTATTCGTGAAAAGTGTAACGATATTGAGCTTCTTGGTTTTGAACCCGTAGAAGATCTTTTTACCCAGGCAATAAATAATGCTGATGGCACTAATATTAAGGTTGTAAAAGATATTATTGTTGTCAGTGGAAGTTTTACGAAGATTTCTTGTTTAGAAACCTGTGAGCATTTACCACAGCCTGAACTGGATAAATTACTCGAAAATATTAAAAGACTATTATCCCCTATTGGTAGTGTTTTGATTAGTGTTCCCATTGAAACAGGATTACCTGCATTAATAAAAAATGGATATCGGATACTTAAAAAGGAGAAAAAACACAATCTGTCTTTAAACCGGTTTTTTAGAACGTTGATAGGTTTACCTGTTGAACGAATTATTGGTGAACTTGAACCTGGGATTCGCTATTATTATTCGCATGTTGGATTTAACCATAGTGTGTTTGAAAGAAAATTAACTGAGAATTTTAGAGTAGTAAAAAGGAGTTTTTCTCCATTTGGGATAGGGCTATATTGTTTTAACAATACCGTCTCGTATATTTGTGAAAACCCAAAAGGGTGATAGCTTAACTTGTGATTTGGTTGTCTTTGTTTTTTAATCATTTGGAGTCATTTTTCTAAATGATTTTCTTCATATCCTATCATTTTTTTATGAATAACACCATCATTTTTGGCAGCGCTGGTTTTATTGGTTCCCATTTTAAAAGAAAACTGCAAGGTTTAACTCGTATTATTGAGTTTGATTTAGTTAATGGGTCTAATCAGGATGTTCGTAAAAGTATTGAACTTGAAGAGGTCTTTGGCCCAGATGATTTAATCATCAATCTGGCAGCCATTCATCGCACGCCGGGTCATGCTGAGAAAGAATACTTTGAAACTAATATCAGAGGTGCCGAAAATGTGTGTGCGTTTGCTGAAAGACATGGCATTAACAATATTATATTTACCAGTTCTATTGGGTCATATGGCACTTCGGAAGAAAAGAAATTTGAAGATTCATTACCCAAACCGAATTTTGCATATGGCTCTTCAAAACTATCTGCGGAGTATATTCACCTTAATTGGCAGGCTGCTGATGCTCAAAACAGAAAATTACTGATTATAAGACCCGGTGTGGTATTTGGATTGGGCGAGAATGGCAATTTTACCCGATTATATAATAGTCTTAGTAAAAGAGCCTTTTTATATCCTGGACGAAAGGACACTTTGAAAGGTTGCATTTATGTAAAAGACTTGGTTGATCTGGCGATTCAGATAAATAATTCATTCGAAAGAGGTGTCAGACTTTATAACTTTTCGTACGAGCCTTCTCCTTCTATACTGGAGATTGTAGAAGGCATATGCCGGGTTGCAGGATTAAAGCCACCTAAGCTGGTCGTAAATGGCACGTTGTTGCGTATGGTAGCCGCTATATTGGAGAAAACTGGTGGGCCTAATTTGGGATTTCACCCTGACAGGGTGCGAAAACTGATGATCTCAACTAATATAAGTGGTAAAAGACTGCTTGAAGATGGCTTTGATATGACATTTGGATTGCAGAAGGGGTTGGAAGACTGGTTTATGGATTGCGATAGGAAAGGATTGTTTTAGGAAAGAAATAGTTTGAACAATAAAAAACCCGGGTTTCAAAAGAAACGCGGGTTTTTTATTTGAGGTCGGTGGCGGATTCGAACCGCCGTAGACGGTTTTGCAGACCGTTGCCTAGCCAC
>JAFGOZ010000166.1 GCA_016926235.1 Bacteroidales bacterium
ATGATTATAAACGACAATCATCCGCTCAGGTAAAAGCTTCGTGGATGTTCCATCTGACCATTAAAAATAAATTATTAACAGATGAAATACAAAAAGTAATACTTTATTTCAATATGCTAAAAATAATAAGGTTTTCATGTTAAAAAACCATTATTTTTTTCTTTAAAAAAGAAATAAATTGTAACTTCATATATATCAAAAAAGGGGGGGGTCTTGTTAATTAATAATTGTAAGCCCGAGGGGAAGCTGTACTTGGTGATATTCGGATTATTGTTGTTGCTGGTAAGTCCGATACATGCCCAGTATAATGATTTGCTATTTGAATCATTCAACAAATCAAATGGGTTATCGAGCAATAATGTTAATTGTATTATCGAAGATGCAGAAGGATTTATATGGATTGGTACTGATAACGGTTTAAATAGATTTGACGGGTATAATTACACCTGGTATTTTAATTCTCCAGAGGACACAAACAGCCTGATACATAACCATGTGCTTTCTTTATTCCTTGCCAGTGATTCTACTCTTTGGGTAGGTACTCAATATGGTATATGCCGGTTTCAAAATGAGTATAATAGTTTCGTTCAGATTCATAAAGGATATTTTCATGGCTTTACCAGAGGATTTTATGAAGATCAGAATGTTGTTCATACAGTGATCGATAGAGGGGAAATCTTTTCAATTGAGAATGATAGGCTTATTTTAAAGTATAATGCAAATATCTATGCTAATTGTTACCTGAGAGGTAGTGATAATATTCATTGGTTTGGAGAGGAAAATGGATTTTGTAAATACGACACCCAAAAAGATACTGTAATACATTTTAGATTAACTGATTCTGAGTATGATGGGAAATCCGCTGTTTTTGCTATTGAAGAATACAACGATAAATTATGGATTGGCACCCGGGGATATGGGGTATTCATTTTTGACATAAATACAAATCGCATAATTCATCATGATGAGAGCCTTGATTTCATAAAATCCATTGAAAATGATAACCATGGATGTATATTTATAGGCAATACCAAAGAGTTAAAAATTTACAACCAGGATTATAAATGTATTGGCAGTTATCAGCCGTTTAAAAAGGATAATCAGCAGGAAATTGATAATTCTGTTGATGCTATTTACAAGGATAACCAGGGCAATCTCTGGCTTGGGGTAAAATTCAGGGGAATTCAAATGGCGTATCCGAGAAAAGGCTTTCATAGCCTTCAGGAAGCAGTGGTTTCAAAAACAACCCAGGAAGGTACTGTAACATCAGTACTGGCTATTAATGACCATGAAATTTGGCTTGGATCTTATAATAATGGAATTATAAAAGTAAACCTGCAAACCGGGAAATCGGATTTTATGCCCTGTATTGATGATGATGCTGCGGGCCTGCAATGTGGTTCTGTATATGAGTTGTATCGTGACAAAGCGAATGACATCTGGATAGGAAGTTATTTTGGCGGATTGCAAAAATATATACCGCAAACAAATAGTGTTGTTCATTATTCTTATAAATACATTGATAATAATTCAAATGACTGGAATGATATCCGGTCTATATGTGAGGATCATGATGGGAATTACTGGATTGCTCCACACGGAAATGGATTAATAAAATGGAATAAAAAAACTGGCGAAGTAGTAAAGTCCAGGGATGATACAGAAGACTCATTGCGATTAATAAATAATTGGGTTTTTCACGTTTTATGTGATAGCAGGAATTATGTTTGGTGTGGCACATCCTATGGACTTTCTGTAACACGGGATAATGGAAAAACGTTAGAAGTTTATCTTCAGTTATCAAATGATTCAACAGAGTTATTGAGTAATGAAGTTTTTACCGTATTTGAAGATTCTAAGAATCAGATATGGATTGGAACCAGAAAAGGTCTTTGCAAATACAGAGAAGGAACAAATGATTTTATTCAATACACTATGAAGGATGGGTTGATCGATAATTTTATATGTGCTATACAGGAAGACAAAAGAGGGCAGCTTTGGATATCAACCAAGGGAGGTCTTTCATGTTTTAATCCTCATTCGCAATCATTTAAAAATTATGATATAAGTGATGACATTCCCAGTAATGAATTTATGGAAAATGCCAGTGCAATAACTCCTTCAGGCTATCTTGTATTTGGGAGTGTAAATGGAGGAGTGTGGTTTCATCCCGATAGTATTACTGAGAATAAGTTGCCTCCACAGGTGAGATTAACAGACTTCAAGGTTTATAACCAATCTGTTCCTATTAACCCCAATGATAGTAAGGCAATATTAAATAAGCATATACAATATTGCGACAGGTTGACGATTGATCACAATCAAAAGATGATAACTTTTAGTTTTGTCGCCCTTAACTTTATTCATCACGAACAAAATAAATATGCATATAAACTTGAGAATTTTGATAATGAATGGATTTATACGGATGGCAAACAAGAAGCAACATATACCAGCTTGCCACCGGGGAAATATATTTTTCGTGTAATTGCAGCCAATAATGATGGATATTGGAATAACGACGGAGTGTCAATACCTGTTACAGTTTTACCACCTGTTTGGCAAACCTGGTGGTTTCGTATTGTTGGGGCCCTTCTGATTATCTCACTTGTTTTTTTCATATATTATCTGCGGATAAAGAGGGTCCAAAACACTAACCGTACCCTGGAAAAACTCGTTGATGAAAGGACCCGGGAGCTCCAATCGATGAATATGAAACTTAAGGAATTGAATGTAACCAAAGACAAGTTCTTCTCCATTATTAGTCATGACCTTTTAAATCCTCTTAATATCATCAATGGATTTTCTGATTTGTATCTCAAATCGTATCCGGAAATTTCTGAAGAAAAAAAGCTGAAATACATTGATTCTATACATTCAACCGCATTAAAAACACTGAGTTTGCTGGATGGGCTTTTAACGTGGTCCAGATCCCAGAGCGGAGTACTGCAATTTAACCCTGAAAAGTATGACTTGCACGATATTATCAGGGATAATCTGAAATTTTTCGCACAATTATCCGATAATAAAAACATCAAATTACAAAGCGTGCTGAATGATAAACCTGATTATGTTGTGGCTGATGAGAATATGGTTAAGACAATATTGAGAAATATGCTCTCTAATGCAATTAAGTTCACTCCTGAAGGTGGAAATGTAACTGTTAGATGTGGGCCATATTCAAACCCGGGTTTTATACTTATAGAGGTTTCCGACTCAGGTGTGGGTATTGAACCCCAGGTCATTGAAAGTCTTGGCAGAATTGATAGCAATGTTACGACCAGGGGGACGGATGGTGAAACAGGCACAGGATTGGGGCTGATTCTCTGTCAGGAATTCGTGCAAAAGAATGGAGGAACTATGTGGATTGAAAGTGAAGTTGGAAAAGGTTCAAGTTTCTTTTTTACTTTGCCAGTAAGCAATGGGAATTTAAATCAGCAGGACTGAGGAAAAAGGTGATATTTGTTGACTTTGCTGTGGAATTCTTCTTATTTTGGTTTTCTTTCGTCGGGATATGGACACTTCAACCTAAAAGAAACAGGATGATGAAGGAATTGCATTGAATTTTTGTAACTTGTTGATTAAATATTACATCCTTTGCCATTTTGTTTGGCAGGATATTCAATTCATAGGACATAATTATTAAAAAATGGATCATTTGCAGCAGGTTAGATTTTGCCGATTTTGGATTTTTCTTCTAGGGAATCTGGTTCTTGTTTTAACAGGATGTATATGGTCTAATCCTCAAAAAAATCAGGAAATAGTTACTGAAGATAGAGATTCCATTTACATGGATATAGCGGAAAAGGATATATGTATTGATGAGAAGGATACCGTGGCATATGGGGAAGCAGAACCTGAATTTGTAAACTATACAATCGTTGAGGAAAACTTCAGGTATAAAGGCACTACCCGAAAGATTAGTTTCAGGATGGATACCAACCGGATTAAAATGAGGATTGATATCGATTTGCCCGATTCTGTCAGTATTCCTAAAGCAGTGGTTTCTGAATTTGACACGTTAACGGAACAGGAGCGTGACTGGATACATCTTTACGCCAAACTTACCGATTCCAAAAAAAGACAAATTGCACAGATATATGAAGAAACGCTTAATGTGTTTGATGCAGCTGATTTAAGCCCCGTGTCTAATTTCACCCCGGCAGATTTCAAAGATGTAAAAGCCAATACAAAACTTCGTTTAACTATGGATATTAAAGTGTATGCATCCACTTTTAATACAAAGGAAACGGAGTACAGGATATACGATGCAAAAATAGCTTTTGACTTTACGGTATATCCCATCTGCTATTCAACGTTGTATTTTAACCTGGCAGAACTGAATATGGAACAAACGGATGCATTGTTAGGGCCTGATAATGACTTTGGCGATCCCTCACCTGAAACGGGCGTGAGGTTTTATTGTAATGATGATTTTATCCAAAAGGTTATTGGTAAAAAGAATTCTTACAGATGCTATAAAAATATGGTGGGAAGTTTTTACCATAACTCTTCAAAAGACAACATTTACATTGAAGTGTTTGACAAGGACTATTTTGTAAATAACGATGACTGGATCTCTGATACGATAATACCCCTTAAAGCACTTATCGGGAAAGATTATAAGGTATTAAAATTTAGCAGGGTAGATAAGATGGAAGTTTTTTGCACAACATCGGGGAAGGTAAACTAGATATTCTGTAAGGAGCACTATCTATTAGTTACAATGGAGGAGAAAACTTGCAGCGAATACAAGCGGATATCCTGCATCAGCATCTCCGACTGACACATTTTCATCTCTGACTGACACATTTGCAGGTTTAACTGCCGCAT
>JAFGOZ010000167.1 GCA_016926235.1 Bacteroidales bacterium
CGGCTGTTCGCCGATTAAAGTGGCACGCGAGCTGGGTTCAGAACGTCGTGAGACAGTTCGGTCCCTATCTGTTGTGGGCGTTGGAGACTTGAGAGGACCTGACACTAGTACGAGAGGACCGTGTTGGACAGACCTCTAGTGCACCTGTTGTGGCGCCAGCTGCACCGCAGGGTAGCTATGTCTGGAAGAGATAAGCACTGAAAGCATCTAAGTACGAAGCTCACCTCAAGATGAGGTCTCCTTTAAGGGTCGTTGAAGACGACGACGTTGATAGGCTGCAGGTGTAAAGGCGGTAACGTCAAAGCTGAGCAGTACTAATTACCCGTAGACTTTCCTGTTGCCAGCTTAATATATTCGTTGTTTTCCATTATGTCTTAAAATATTTTCCGCAAGATTGCGGATAACGATTTTAGGTGATTATAGCGTTGGGGTACCACCTCTTCCCATTCCGAACAGAGAAGTTAAGCCCATCAGCGCCGATGGTACTGCGTCTAGCGGGAGAGTAGGTCGTCGCCGATCTTTAATCCCGTCCATAATATGATTTTTCAGAAATGGACGGGATTTTTTAAATTATATGGGTATGGTGTTAAAAATCATGCAATTTAAATATATCTGTAATTCATTTTTTATCGTTTACTTTAAGTATTTCGTCTCTCTAATTTGAAGGTTCCTGTAAAATCTATTTAATATCAACCATCAGTTTGGTATATTTGCGCCATGAAAAAAGAACTTATACTGGTTTTTCTTCTAGCTTCTATACTCATGAATTCATTAGCTAATAATCCTGTTGATACCTCTGGAATAAAAATTATGGCATGGAAGATACAAAACTATAACCTTGAAACTTATTTTATTAATATTGACACCACTCTGGATAATTTTCATATTTATAATCCTGTATACAGAAATTCTCCTTTCAATACGTTTTTAGGGAATATTGGCAATGCAAATATTTCTAATGTGTATTACGAAAGAATTAATAATCAAGATTTTATATTTCTTACACCTTTTAAAAAATATATGTTATACTCTGATTCAAGAGCTTATTTTAATACAACAAATCCCTATACGCATCTTATGTACACCACAGCAATAGGTAGTAAAGAACAAAAAGAAGAAAATATTAGTGTTTTTCATACACAAAATGTTAATTCTGATTTAAATATTGGTTTTTCATATGACCGGATCTCATCAAATGGTGTATATGTTAATCAAAAAGCTCTGACTAGCAAATGTGGTATTTTTTCTAGCTATACTAACCACAATTATTTTTTCTATGTCAACGCGAACATTAATTCTGTAAAATACAATGATAATGGCGGAATTGCTGACATTGCCAGGTTTACTAATGATTCTATCGATGAAGATCCGGGTACTTTTGCTACTCGACTAAGTAATGCAAGTATAGTTCTTAAAAATAAGAATGCATCTCTTGTTCATGGATTAACTTTTAGCCTTTTTAAAACTGAAAAAATGGTAGATACAGTATTAGTTACGGAAACCAAATTACAGGGTACACTAGTACATAGTTTTACTATTGATCAAAGCTATAAGAATTTTCACGATGAGCTTGCGAGTGAGTATGCCAGTGAAGACACTACTGAAGACTGGAAGTATTATTCACCACTACGTCCAATTAATGAATTGGAAACATTTGATTCAGTATATCTCCGAACCATTCATAATTATATTCAATACCAGATGGAACCCGGTAAGAATGCATGGTTAAAATCAGGGTTACGTGTTGGAATTGGTAATGAATTACAAAAATATGCAATTTGTTCTTTAGATACATCAGGTATGGTTGAAGGATATTCTGACGACCAGGTAAATACATACTTATCTTCAGAACTATACAATACCTCCGGACTTAATTGGAACTGGAGTATATACGGGAAATATTATTTTACAGGATATAAGATAAATAATACACAACTGACAGCTCGTTTAGGAAAACATCTAAAGTTCTTGAATGATACGGGTTTTGTATCTATCGGATGGGTTAATAAAACTACACGGCCGAATTATTATGCAAATTATTATTATTCAAACCATCTAAGGTGGAAAAATGATTTTGCTAACATAAATGAAACAAATCTTTTGGCCTCAATTAGTATTGATTCACGTGATCTTCTGTTCGAAGTGCAGTATTCATTAATTGATAATTATATTTATTATCAGTTGACAGATAGTATTATGCCCTCACAGTCCACTGAACCACTTAATGTTTTGGCTGTTTCGTTGGGCAAAGGATTTACTTTCTGGAAATTTTATTCGTATAACAGGATTGTATATCAGGCGGTGAGTAATGCAAGCGTATTAAGTCTGCCGGATTTGAGCATATATAATTCTACCTATTTTCACCAAACTATTGTGAAAGATGTTTTGGATGCCCGTTTGGGATTTGATATTACATATAACACGGCCTATTATGCAAATGCATTCATGGCTTCGCATGGTGTATTTTATCAGCAGAATGACAGAAAATTTGGGAATTATCCGTATGTAGATGTTTATGTTACCGCTAAACTTAAAAGGACAAAATTTGTTCTTAAATATAGTCATGCAAATGAAGGATTATTGTCACGTGAATATTTTACAGCAAAAAATTATCCTATGAATTATGCAAGACTTGTGTTTGGCATTTCATGGATGTTTTATGATTAAAAATGAGAAAATTAGTTAAATATATACCAACCACAGGAGATATCATTAGCAGTTTTTAAATGGAAGGATTTTAGATAATCCATACCTTCCGAGTAAAAAAAATGTATAACCAAAATGGATATGATGATTTAATCACCACATCAATTCAATTAAATCTTAGTAGTAAACAAATACAAGTATTATGAAGAATTTAGTGATACTTGCAAGTATTTTTGTGTTATCTGTATTTGCTTGCAAGAATGATAAGAATCTGGAAACTAATAAAATACCACACATTGATCTGAATGAGATACGGCAAAGGGGCAGCCTCGTGGTCGTTACAGATTATAACTCTACCAACTACTTTATTTACCGGGGACAACCCATGGGATTTCAGTATGATCTTCTTAAAGAATTGGAGAAATACCTGGACATTAAAATGGATATCAGAGTGAATAATGACCTTGGGGATAATTTTGATTGTCTGGTTGAGGGGAGTTGTGATTTAATTGCCTTAAACCTTACTATAACTAAAGAACGTAAGAAAATAGTCAGTTTTACAGAACCACACAGTCAAACCAGACAAGTGTTGGTACAAAGGAAACCGGAAAACTGGACAAAGATGTCAAAAAAGGAAAGGGACCTTAGTGTAATTCGCAACCAGTTAATGCTGGCAAATGAAGATATAGAGATATATGTGCAAAAGAATTCATCTCATGCAGCCAGGTTGAAAAACCTTTCAGATGAGATTGGAGATAGCATACGCGTAATTGAAGTGGACGAAGATGCAGAAATCCTTGTGGGAAAGGTAGCATCAGGAGAAATTGATTATACTGTATGTGACGAGAATGTGGCAAAAGTGAATCAAACCTACTATCCAAACATTGATATTCAAACTTCTGTTAGTTTTCCGCAGTATTTAGCATGGGCAGTGAGACCTGATTCAAAAGAACTATTGGAAGAAATAAACAAATGGATGTCAGAGTTTAAAAACTCAAAAAAGTATGCGATTATCTACAATAAATACTTCAAAAATACCAAATCAGCAGATATTGTGAATAGTGACTATTATGCGTTGAATAGTGGCCGGATTTCTATTTATGATGAAACAGTAAAACAATATTCGGAGCAAATAGGCTGGGACTGGAGATTGGTATCTTCTGTAATTTACCAGGAATCAAGGTTTAATCCTACAGCCAGGTCCTGGGCAGGAGCATATGGTCTTATGCAGCTTATGCCAGCTACAGCTAAAAGATTTGGCGTTGATTCTTCCTCTTCACCGGAAAGTAATATTCGGGCTGGTATTCGATTCCTAAAGTGGCTGGATGACAGATTCAAGGATGAAGTTCCAAACGAAGAGGAGAGGATAAAATTTGTGTTGGCATCCTATAATGTTGGTATGGGACATATTATGGATGCTATGGCCTTAGCTAACGAGCATGGTAAAAACACCAAAAAGTGGGAGGATAATGTAGAATTCTATCTGATAAAGAAAACGGATCCAAAATATTTTACAGATCCGGTCGTGAAGCATGGATATTGCAGAGGTAATATTCCGGCGGCTTACACAAGGGAAATTTTAGAAAGATACGAACATTATAAAAATATTGTTCCAAGTTAAAAACAGAAAAGACCTCAGGTTTTAAATTATATTATTGGTCCCAGGTTTTTAATAGCACCGGACGACTTTTGATAATTTCTATTAGCTCATTTAAGATCATTGCAGTTGCACCCCAAACTGCGTTGTTGTTAATTTCGAAGTAACGGATTGTTAAGGGATATCCTTTATAATTGGTATCTTTTGTTTTAATGATATTGTTGTCAAAAAGACGGGATAATTTAAATTCAATAATATAATCTACTTCATCCCTACTTATAGTAAACTCAGGCATTAAAGAGGTGTAAGCTACAACAGGTAATACGTTGTAATTACTAACAGGAATATAAAGATTTGTTAGCGTGCCAATTACACAAATATTTTTATCGTTAATACCTACTTCTTCCCTTGCTTCACGCAGTGCAGTAGCAATAAGATCTGTGTCATTCTCTTCATAACGGCCTCCTGGAAGTGAGATTTGTCCTCCATGGGGGTCATTACTGTCCGGTCTTTTCATAAGAACTGAATAAATGTCGTTTTCCTTATGATAAAGTAAAATTAACACACTTGAATCTTTGGTGTTTTCATCTGGTTGAATGTCCAGCAGCCGACGATTGGAAGCCATTTTGTATTGAATTTCCTTCCCGGGTAATGTTTCTGTTAATGCTAACTTCAAGGAATCAACGAAAAGTTTAAAATCCATTCTATACAAAATATTAGTTATACCGTATAGTTTTTACCGGAGATATACGTCCAACAATAAGAGAAGGGAGTAATAACATTAAAATAATGCATAGTAAAGTGCCAATGTTCAAAGCTAATAAATGTCCTATATTAAGATTTATGGGTACTTCATTTAGAAAGTAAGAAGCCTGATCCAGTTTGATGATAGAGAATTTTTTTTGCAACAGGCAAATTGTAATACCCAGGGCATTTCCCCATAAAAGACCTCTTATTATCAGGAAACCAGCCTGGTAAAGAAAAATATTACGAATATATGAATTGTTTCCTCCAAGTGCCTTTAAAATGCCAATCATATTGGTTCGTTCAAGGATCAATACGAGTAAACCGCTGATCATATTACCACCGGCAACAAAAAGCATCAATATAAGAATGATCTTCACATTCATATTTTGCAAGTTTAACCAGTCAAATATCTGATGATATTTTTCCCTTATATCCACTACTTTTAGCATCGAACCATCTTTATATAGTTTGGAGCCTATCTCTGAACGAACAAAATGTGTCATATAATCAAGGTACCTGTAATCATCTAAAATAACTTCAAAACCTGATACCTGATCAGGGTTCCATCCGTTTAGTTTTTGAATATGCTTTATATCAACTAATAAATATAGCTTATCCAATTCTTCCAAGCTCGTCTCATATATTCCGGCAATCTGGAATTTTCTCATTCGGGGTGGTTCTTGTATAAAATACATGGCAAAATCGTCACCTACCTTCAGTTTAAGAAGTGTAGCTATGTATTTGGATATAAGAACTTTATTTGTAGTTGAACTATCATTCACATCAAATTTTTCACCATCAACAATGTTTTTTTCAAAGAATGACCAGTCAAAATCTTTGTCAATTCCTTTTAAAACAATTCCCTGGATATCTGTTTTTGTCTTTATAATTCCGGGTTTATATGCAAATACCTGAATATGCTTTATTCCGTTTATTGAATCCAGTCCGGGATAAAAGGATTGAATTTTACTAACAGGTGTTGTTTCGTAAGATGTGTTTGAATCGAAGTTGAGGATCTGGATATGCGAGCCAAATCCAATTACTTTATTCCTGATTTCTTTTTTAAAACCTGTTAATACAGCCACAGAAACAATCATTACAGCTAGTCCCAATGAGATTCCAAAGATTGCAATAGCTACTATCCTTCTTGAAAGATTTTTTTTGCTTTCTTTGTCTTTTATTAATCTACTTGCTATAAATAATTCTGTGTTCAAAACTGTATTTTTCAATTTCCTGCAAATGTAAATAAATTTGCGTTTCTTTAAGGAATAAATATATGAGAATAGAGCGACAAATTAATAACATGGTGTACGGGGTCGTAGCAGCGATAATGTTTAATATTTTACCTTCCTGTTCACAAAATGCGGGTATTAACAAGGAAATATCAGAAATAATTGCAAAGGACAGCCTTCTAATTATACAACCAGGAGCGCATTCCACCCGGGAATATTTTCCGGAATTAACAGGGAAAAAAGTTGCAGTTGTAGCAAATCATACCTCATTAATAGGTCAGGTACTTCTTGTTGATAGTATGATAAGTGCCGGTATTCATGTAGTAAAAATATTCTGCCCGGAGCATGGATATAAAGGAAATGCAGGAGCAGGTGAGATAGTTGGGAATCATAGGGAGGAGAAGAACAATATTGAAATAGTCTCCTTATACGGTAAAGATTATAAACCAAAAAAAACGGATATGGAAGGTGTTGATATAGTGGTTTTTGATTTGCAGGATGTGGGGGTTAGATTTTATACTTATATATCCACCTTGCATTATGTGATGGAATCATGTGCAGAGAATCATGTGCCGCTTTTGGTTTTAGACAGGCCAAATCCTAATGGTTACTATGTGGATGGTCCGGTTCTAGATTTGAAATACCGTTCCTTTGTAGGAATGCATCAGATACCAGTTGTACACGGGCTTACCATTGCTGAATTGGCTACGATGATCAATGGGGAAGGTTGGCTTAAGGATAGCATCAAATGTGACCTGCAATATGTATTATGCAGTAACTATACGCATGATTCTTTATACCAGCTTACAGTATCTCCATCTCCCAATTTACAAACCATGCAAGCCGTTTATCTTTATCCGTCTGTTGGATTATTTGAAGGAACCCTTGCAAGTGTGGGCCGTGGAACAGATTTTCCTTTCCTCGTATTTGGTTTTCCAATGTTTCCGGATACGAGTTTCAGTTTTACTCCTCGTGTAATTGAACAAGTAAGTCCAAATCCAAAATATAAGGGAAAGAAATGTTATGGAAGAGATTTTAGAGATACTGACACAGATAATTTAATAAAGAAAAAACAAATACAGATAGAGTGGATTATTTCAGCATATCAGGATTATCATAAGGACGATTTTTTTATACCATTTATAAATAATCTGGCAGGCAATAAAATATTTGCACAACAAATTAAGGAAGGCAAGAATGCAGAGCCGATCAGAAAAAGCTGGGAGGCCGGGATATCAGAATATATGAGATTAAGAAAGAGGTATTTATTGTACGAAGATTTTAAGTAAAGCCAAAATTTTTAGTGAACTTTGCAGTTGGTTTCAAGTTTTAAAGAAATATAAATTTTTATATTAAGATGTCAAAAAAAGTTGTATCAGTTTATGGTTACGGTCGTTTCGGAAAACTTTGGGCGGATATACTGGCACCGGATTTTCATGTAAAGGTGTATTCTCGCAGGGGATTAAAAGCAGAGGAAGTGGATCCCGGACTTGAGATATCAAGCGAATCAGATATTTTTAATTGTGATGCAATATTCTTTTGTGTTGCAATATCTTCATTTGAGCAAGTTCTTTTGGATACAAAAAAATATCATAATCCAAATACCCTTTTTTTTGATACTTGTTCAGTTAAGGTATTTCCGGCAAAATGGATGCTGGAACATTTGCCTGAAGGAAGCAAAATAATAGCCACCCACCCTATGTTTGGCCCCGATTCTTATTATGAACAGGGAGGCAGGAATACAATAGTAATGTGTAATTTAAGTGTTGATAATAAGGAGTTTATATTCTGGCAAAAATATTTTGCGCGTAAAAAAATGCATTTGGAGGTAATGACACCTGATGAACATGATAAAAAGGTGGCATACTCTCAGGGAATAACTCACTATATTGGAAGGGTATTGGGAGATCTGAACCTGGAACCCACGATGATAGATACTTTGGGATACGAAAAGTTAATGGAAATAATTGAACAAACCTGCAATGACAGCTGGCAACTATTTCTCGATTTGCAAACCTATAATCCATACACAAAAGATATGCGGGAGGAATTGTATAAATCCATTGAAAAGATTTATGCGATATTCGATATAAAACCTTCCAATAGCCATTAAATCAATCAGATAAAAATACGTTAATAGATTGTTGATTAAAAAGACAGGTAAAATTAAGCCTGTTCTTACGCGAATTTTACCTTTGTAAAAACTGCAAAAAATAAGCGCTTGTCAGGTTCTACAAAATATGTTGAAACGCCCCTGATGAAGCAGTACAATGCAATCAAGGGTAAACATCCTGATGCTATTCTATTGTTTCGTGTAGGAGATTTTTATGAAACGTTTGGTGAAGATGCCATCAGGACTTCTGATATATTGGGTATTACCCTTACAAAACGTGCTAATGGATCAGCTTCGTTTGTTGAACTGGCAGGTTTCCCATTTCATGCGCTGGATACATATTTGCCGAAGCTGGTAAGAGCAGGGCAGCGTGTAGCTATTTGCGAGCAGCTTGAGGACCCGAAATTAACTAAAACGATTGTAAAACGAGGAATTACAGAACTGGTAACCCCCGGGGTTTCTT
The DNA here is from genome assembly GCA_016926235.1 of Bacteroidales bacterium. Next base: position 8,799 of record JAFGOZ010000167.1, read on the forward strand.
TAAATGACAATGTATTAGAGCATAAAGAAAACAACTTTCTTGCATGTGTACACATTGTAAAAGACTATGCAGGAGTGGCTTTTCTTGATATCTCAACCGGTGAGTTTTTAACTGCCCAGGGAACATACGAATATGTGGATAAACTGCTAAATAGTTTCCAGCCCAAAGAAGTACTGTTTGAAAAGAGCAAACAAACGAAGTTTCAGGAAGAATTTGGGGCCAGGTACTATACTTTTAAACTGGATGACTGGGTTTTTTCTGAAGAGTCGGCATATGATAAGCTGCTCAGACATTTTCAAACCACTTCACTTAAAGGATTTGGTGTACAAAACCTTCCCTTTGGTATTATTGCCGCCGGTGCTATTTTACAGTACCTTGAATTAACACAACACGAAAAAATCGATCATATCACTTCACTTGTGAGAATTGAGGAGGACCACTATGTCTGGCTGGATAAATTTACCATGCGTAACCTGGAATTATTCCATTCGCTTCAGGATGGGGCTAAAACCCTTGTTGATGTTATAGATAAGACTATCACACCTATGGGATCGAGGCTTTTAAAGCGATGGATAGCTCTGCCTTTAAAGAATATTCAACCCATTAACGACAGGCTGGATATCGTTGAGTTTTTTATAAGGGATGAAGAAGGAAGAGATGCAACCCGCGAGCAATTAAAAGAAATAGGGGACCTTGAGCGTCTGATTTCCAAAGTGGCTGTGGGTAGGATAAATCCACGTGAAGTGGTTCAGTTAAAAAATGCCCTTACAGCAATTCAGCCACTTAAGGATTTATGCGAAAAAGCTAAATGTAATGCATTGCATACAATTGCTGAGCAATTGAATCCTTGTGCTACGATTCGGGATAAAATTGAAAAACAGATAGTTGCCGAACCCCCAAATCAAATAGGAAAGGGTAATGTGATTGCAGATGGAGTTTCAACGGAACTTGACGAGCTTAGGAAGATCCTTTATTCAGGAAAAGATTTTTTAATTCAGTTGCAGGAAAGAGAGGTAAAGAATACAGGTATACCATCACTCAAGGTAGCATACAACAATGTTTTCGGATATTATATTGAGGTCAGGAATACACATAAGGATAAGGTTCCTTCTGAATGGATACGTAAACAAACTCTTGTTAGCGCTGAAAGGTATATTACAGAAGAATTAAAGGAATATGAGTCTAAAATACTAGGTGCTGAAGGAAAAATTCTTGAACTGGAGTCGAATCTCTTTCATGACCTTGTATTAAGTCTGAGTGAATATATTACACCTGTTCAACTTAATGCTTCCCTTATTGCCAGGCTTGATTGTTTGATGTCATTTGCCAGTGTGTCTATTGAAAACGATTATGTAAGACCTGAGATTAATGATGGAGAGGGCATTGATATAAAAGAGGGACGGCATCCTGTAATTGAAAAGCAATTGCCAATAGATGAGGAGTATATTCCTAATTCTGTTTACCTGGATAATTTAAAGCAGCAGGTAATTATTGTAACAGGTCCCAATATGTCAGGGAAGTCAGCTCTTTTACGACAAACTGCCTTGATTGTGCTAATGGCACAAATGGGGTGTTATGTGCCTGCACAAGCTGCTGCTATTGGTATTGTAGACAAAATATTTACACGTGTCGGGGCCTCTGATAATATTTCGCTGGGTGAATCGACTTTTATGGTGGAGATGAACGAAGCTGCCAGTATCCTTAATAACATAACTCCCCGCAGCCTTGTGTTGCTTGATGAGATTGGAAGAGGAACCAGTACTTACGATGGTATTTCTATTGCCTGGGCCATGGTGGAATATATTCACGAAAATGTAAAGGCAGGGGCTAAAACACTTTTTGCCACGCATTACCACGAATTAAATGAAATGGAAAGTTCATTTAACAGGGTAAAAAATTATAATGTATCTATAAAAGAACTTGACAACAGGATTGTCTTTTTAAGAAAATTGAAACGTGGCGGAAGTGAACATAGTTTTGGTATTCACGTGGCCCGCATGGCCGGTATGCCGGCAAGTGTAGTAAACAGGGCAGATGAAATATTAAAAGAACTTGAAAAATCACATCAAAAACATAGTCTTACTAAGCCGGTAGGTGATTTGGCCGAAGGCAGGGAAGGATTTCAATTAAGCTTTTTCCAGCTTGATGACCCCGTTTTAAAGCAAATTCGTGACGAGATTTTAAATACCGATATTAACAATCTGACACCTATGGAGGCTTTAAATAAGTTATTTGAAATTAAAAAGTTATCAGGATTAAAATAAGAGATCCTCTGGTATTGAATTCTGTAATATTTTCTATATAAGGAAACGAGTGTTTTTTATCATAGAAGGATAATGAATTATCCATGAAATTCAGCCTTTTATGTAAAATTGCTTATTTAATGCATCTTTTCCGGGATGGACAACGTAAATTAGGTGTTATTAAATACTCAAACGATATATGTATCAACACCATGAGCCCTTTTAAAAGTATACTTTTCTCAATATTTATATTTTTGTTTATATCTCAGGTTTGTATTTCTCAAACGAATGAAGATATACCTCTTGATTATGAGGAAATCTGTTTTTCAGACAGCAATTATTCCCAGCAAACTCTTAATAAGGCAGTTAAATATTTTAAAACCGAAATAAGAAATTATCCGGATAGTATTGAGCTTTCGTATCGTTTAGCAGTAATATACAGCAAACAAGGGTACCATGATCTGGCTTTTAAGGCTATTGGTGAAAAAATGGAAAATAACGATGCGCTTCCTGCGTACCTTATAGTTTTTTATATTGATGAATTGAAGAAAGTCGGAAAGTATGAGATCGCAAGAATGTGGGAAGAAAAATTAGTAAATGATGAAGCCATACAGAGTAACAATATGAGTAATGCCAAATCAGCTAAGTTATATAAAGATTCTGTTTTTTATGAGATATCAAATTTGAACATCAACTCAGATAAAGCTGATTTCTGTCCGATCATTTATAAGAATGGGATTTTATTTTACTCTTCAAGAGATCTGAAACTGAAACAACCTGTGAATTTTTATGGAGCTTCAAAATCTGAGTTATTTTGGTTTGATAGAAATCCTGCCGGTTTTGATACGGAAGTAAAAAAATATAAGAGTCCTTTCGATATTCAGTATTATGAAGGTCCTTTTACATTTTATAATAATTATCAAAATGCTTTTCTTAGTCTGTTTCTTTCCGATGAGAAAAATGTTTATAAAATAGAAAACAAGATTAGCGGATTAAGGCTGTATAATGTAGCAATGCAGGGAGAGCCAACAGTTGTGCGTAAAGCAGATGAACTTAACCTGAATATTTTTGGTTTTTCATTTTGCCATCCAACGATTTCAAAAGATGGCAAAACATTGTATTTTGTATCTAATATCCCTGAGGGACATGGAGGAACAGATATTTATCGTTCTGTATATGAGTATGGAATATGGTCTACCCCGGAGAACCTTGGATATGCGATAAACAGTTCTAATGACGAGGTTTTCCCATATCTTTTAAATGACAGCATTCTTTTCTTCTCCTCATCAAAGCCAGGGGGCTTAGGTAAATTGGATATATATATGGTAAACCTGAAAACAAATAAGGTAGAAAACCTGGGTTATCCTATCAATTCTGATGGAGATGACTTTTCCCTTATTATAGATTCAACCGGGCAGGCAGGATATTTTACATCAAACAGGAATACATCAAGAGGTGCTGAAGATATTTATTCTTTTAATTTGAAAAGAATTAAAGTGGAAAAGACAATGGCAGAATATCTTTTTGAACGCAATTTACTTAATGCCCAGCTAAATATGGGAAACCTGCCAGTTTATAAAGGTGATATGCCCGACAATGATTCGCTTTCTGTAGATTCTACAATAGTTGCATATGAGCCCTCAGATGAAGTGGAGATTGATAATTATAATATTGCGCAGGTAAAAGATATCAGTAAAGCTCTTAACCATCCTGTAAGTAAGGATATAGATCCGGTAGTTGAAAAAAATCCGTTTAATAAAATATATCGTGTCCAAATATGTGCCGCAAGAAAGCCTGTATCTGAACAAAGTCTGAAAAAGAAATACAATGGTGACCGGCCAATATATACATTTGAAGAAGAAGGTTACTACAAATATTCTATTGGAGATTTTGATACTTATTATGATGCAAAGATCGTAATGAAAGAATCGAAGGTTCAGGATGCATTTATTGCAGCTTACGACAAAGAGGAGAAGTTGGTATTGATGGAGGCTATAAAAGAGCAGTATGGCGTATTTGAAGAAGATAAAGTATTATCTGTAGTGACTCCACACAGAATGGATTCTTGTACTATTTATTTTGATTTTGATTATATAATGCTTAACGATGACGCAAAAGCAAAACTGGATGTTCTGGCAAGTAAGCTTGTTGAAAACCATTCCACGAAGTTGGCCATTTATACCCACGCGGATTACTGGGGAAGTGAAGAATATAATTTTGGCCTCACTGAGGAGAGGGGGGAAAAAATTCTTGAATACCTGGTAAATAAAGGAGTTGATCAATCCAGAATGAAAATTTATGGATATGGAGAGTATGATATGAAAGAATATAAGTCAAAATCTACCCGGGTTATGGCAAGAAAGGCAGAGTTGCTGATATATAATGATTCGGATTATGGGTATTCGAGCTGGTAATGCAAGTTATTTATTCTTAATGATTTTAATATTCTTAGTCCAACCCTGGTGCGATCTTATGTTAAGGAGATAGATACCATTACTTAGGGTTGATAAGTTATTTATTGTGTAATTATTTTTTTCTTCCAGTATGAATTGAAGTACTACTTTACCGCTACTATTAAAGATAGTTGCAATAATATCACTCCCCATATCTTCATTTATGTTAATTTGGATATAGTCACTAAAAGGATTTGGGCAAATTAGTATACTCCCTGTGTTTGATAAATAAATTCCAGTACACTCTTTGGTTGAAAGTCTTACTGTTACAAGACTATCAGTCCCATATGATGAGGGCACATAAAAATTATATGAATTTGCAATATGCAAATTTGTATCAAATAAGAATATAGTATCACCATTACAAATAGTTGTATCAATTTTAGAACCATTATAATTTTCGTACCAGGCAATTTTATCATTTTCCGAGGAACACATAATAATATCAATATCCTTATCATTATCCATGTCTCCTCCTTTAACAGTGCAATTCATGTTCCCATCGGAAGAAATATTTTTTAGCGAAAAATTTTGATGTCCATTGTTAATATATAAGTTATATTTACCATCATAGTTTGTTGCAAGCACATCAATATCATTGTCACCATCAATATCAACAGGGTACATATCATCCAGATTAGTGAGTGTTATAATTGGTTGAGGATAGCTAAAGTTTTCATTTCCATCGTTTTCCAACCACACTATTTCACTACTACCTAGTGCAGCCAGAATAATATCCAGATCCGTGTCCAGATCCATGTCAATTGCATAAACAGCATGAGCCATATAGAGATAGTTGGCTACTAAATGTGCAGTGAAATTTTCACTGCCATCATTTTCATACCATGTTACAGTATCATCATTAAAGCCTGTTGCTATTATGTCCAAGTCCAAATCTTCATCGAGATCTACGACCGACAAACCTGCAGCTCCATCCATTGTGGAAGATATGATATGTTCTGTAAAATACGTATTAAGGCTATCATTTTCGAACCAGGCTACTTTATCATCATTGAAGGAAGCCGTAACAACATCCCAATCTCCGTCATTATCAATATCTGCTGCATATACGCATTCAATACCATCGGTATTTCCTGATATAGTAATTTTGGGATAGTTACCAGTACTATCATTTTTATACCAGGCTACTTCATCATCCGAACAATTTGCTGTAAGAATATCCAGATCTCCATCAAGGTCCATATCTACACATTGAATATTTCTGGGACCATGGACATTCTCTTTAATGATGTTACCTGTAAATTCCATATTTCCATTATTTTCAAACCAAATTATTCGATCGTTGTTTTCAGTAACGGTCATCAGGTCAATATCACCATCAAGATCAAAATCAACAGCTAGAATATCATTTGGCCAATCAGCGAATCCTGAATTTGAAATTATTTTTTCAGTTGAATATGTTTGAGCATGCAAAATATTTCCTCCAAATATTAAAAATAGTAACAGTGATAAATGTTTACGCATAGAGTTTTTTTTAAGGTATTTAATGACTGACAAATATATGCAATTGAAATAAAGAGATGTGCTATTTTTTAAGGTAAGAGTAAAAAATAAATAGAAAAGTGACAACATTTAAACAAAAAGCCGGATGAATTTCATTTTCATCCGGCTTTAATTTTAATAAGAAGTCCTTACAATTAGGCAGCTTCCTGGTCGTTTATAATTGTTTCATCGGTCTTATCATTGTTGCGCAGCGCCATGGTGCTGTTGTATCTTTCAATCAAAGCATTTAACCGTTTGATTAAATTCGTATATTGCTCTGATGGAGTTATGGTTGCGTGAGCATCTATATGCCTGCATAGAACTTTATATTTTTCAAGCGTTAGCTTTATTAAGTTACTCGTACTTTCAGAATCATCCATAGATGTTTCATCAATACGGTCAATAAATTTTTCGTTGAATTCGGTATTGGCAGCATTCATTTCGTCTACCACTTCGTTAAGGTGTAGCAGATTTACCGATTCTGAAAGTTCACCTTGCAAGTCTTCGCCTAAGCTGGTTAACACACTTGTTTCGGCCTGGTAGTTTAAAGTGTATAATTTACTGCCATACTTGCTAATACAATCCGAAATTTTTTGTGCAGCATCCTGCTTACGTGGATTGAAATGGTTAAGGAATCCGTCTGCTACTATACTAATGCATACCAGTGCCCTGTCGCGACGTTCATCCAGCTTTGTAAGCAGGGCCGTTATTTCACTTTTACGGTTTTGCTTAAAACTTTCTTCCAGGCTTTTCTGTTGCCGGTTAAACTCATTAAACTGCGCCTCAATATTTAACTCTTTTGGGTTTGATTGAGAACAAATAGTTGCTGTGTCTGAGAAAAACTGAATGTATTCACTTATGCGAAAACGATTAAAAATGGGTGTTAAAATCATAATAATTAAAATTTAAAGTTAATAATGGATGATTAACGGAAGGTTAAATGCTAAAATTATTGAAAGCCGGGATATTTAACATTCTTTAACAGGGGTGAGGATGAAAATAGAATAAACAGGCCAATGTATAATAATTTACATACGACCTCTCTGAGGTCGATATTTTCATTGGGGAATTGGTAACTATAAATATATGATCCCTCCGGGATCATTCATTATACTTGATTTTGATTATGCGGTATCAGTTTTGCATATTGTGATGAGAACCAGGGATTATTCATTATACATGGTTTTTGACCGCAGGGCGGTCATATGTTTAAAGAAAATGGTATTACCCGGATTTTTCCGACCTCAGAGAGGTCGTATCTATATGTTCAGATTATTTTGCTGACCCGGTCAGGGAATATTTCTGAAGTGTGAAAACCTTCCTGACGCGGTCAGGAGAAATTTCTGCATTGTGAAAACCTTCCTGACCCCGTCAGCAAACATTCCACGAATGTGAAAACCTTCCTTACCAGGTCAGGAGCATTTTCACGGGTGTGAAAACCTTCCTGACGATGTCGGGGGTAATTTCTGGGGTGTGGGATATGTAGTGACGAGGGAGATAAATATTATACTGAACCTGAAAACCAGGAGTATTATAAAACGGTCGTTTTATGAAACGGTCCTCATGTAAAAATTGGGCGGATGCAAACCCGACCTGCTTCTCAGACCGTAGTTGGTTTATTTTATTGTTTACTTATCAAACCGCTAAAAGCCCCCGCATTGTTTTTACATGATGTTACCACCTGTGCTTTCTATCTTTTAGTCAATAAGTCAAATAGTTCTTCATTAATATAATAATTTCCAGTACCCAATTTATCTTTTCGCAGCATTTTATCCTCAGCAAGCTTATTTAAATAGTTCGCTGCTGTTAGTCTTGAAACACCTAAATCATTTACTACAAACTCAATCTTTGTGTAGGGATGTTTGAATAAATTATTAAGCAAATCCTGACTGTAAAATTTATAATTGTCTCGAAGTCTGTGTTTATAGTCAAGCATTAATCCCTTAATTTTTATTATTAGTTCAATTGTTTCCTTTGAAGTATACTCAACTCCTTTTATCATAAATAATATCCAATCCTCCCATAAATTTCCGTCTCTGACTTTTTGCAAAAAACGATAATAATCAGGTTTGTTTTTAATAATGTAATTGCTCAAATAAAGAATTGGTAATGATTGAAGTTTTTCCAAAATCAAGTAGAGTATATTTATTATTCTACCAGTTCTTCCATTTCCGTCATAAAATGGATGAATACTCTCAAACTGAAAATGAATTATTGCCATTTTTATCAATGGGTCACAATCTTGTATTTCCGAATCATTTATGTATCTCTCAAGGTTTGCCATCAATTTCATGATTTCCTCATAATCTTGTGGTGGAGTGTATATTGTCTCACCAGTTGCTGCGTTTTTTAATGCGGTTCCTGGTAATTTTCGAAATCCAGCTTTATTGTCCTCTAATACTTCTTGAATCTGTAAAATACTTTTATTAGTTAGCAACCCAGTTTTTGTGATTAACTCAAATCCTTTTTTAAGTGCTGAAATATAGTTTTGTACTTCTTTAGCTTGCAGTGATTTAAATGCATCAAGATTCAATTCAGATTTATACAAATCATCGTGTGTTGTAATTATATTTTCGATCGCTGAACTATCTTTTGCTTCTTGTAATCCAAGTGTATTAATCAGAATATTTTGATTGGGAATTGTTGATGCAATTCCTTTTAGTTCAGCTAATGCAGCATGTGCTGCTGGTAATGCTTTTAAAACTTTCTTAGTTTCTAAATCAACATTTAATGGTAGTTCTGTTAATCCCCAAGTTTTCATTTGTATAGTATTTTTAAAAATCTATACAAAGATAAACTCTTTTGTAAAGAAAATCCAAAAATCTTTACATTTAAAAATTAATATGTATAAAAAACTATCAAATCTACGCATAAGGTCGTTTTTGAAGCATTGGCGATAAAAGTCTGCAATAAAAGCTGGCTGAGCCTTCGCGTAGCTTCAGCGGAGCAAGGCCGTTTCTCAAATGTACTACTTTTTCTCAATTTACGTAATGTTGCTTCCATGTTCTTCGCTTCGTTATTAAACGTAGGTACGGCTTACTTTTATTGACTCTTTATGGGCTGGCTATTTTTCCATATTAATTATCTCGAAATATGTAACCAACACCTCGGAATGTTTCAATTTTAACAGTCGGGTCATTTTTAAAATATTTTCTTAATCTGCTTATGAATACGTCCATACTACGACCTAAAAAATAATCGTTTTCTCCCCAAATTGTTTTTA
>JAFGOZ010000168.1 GCA_016926235.1 Bacteroidales bacterium
CCCAACCCCAGTCCCATGCCTGCCATGATCAATATCAAGGCGGGCAGTGCCAGTGCCCATAAGGTCAGTTGAACAGCCGAACCGCTGGCAATAAAATATAACAGGAATGCCAAAAACACAATCATTCGGATGGCAAAGGAAATCAGGTTGGAAATCACAATAGAGAGCGGCACCACCAGACGTGGGAAATAGACCTTGCCGAAAATTCCGGCATGCGTGGTAAAGGTGTTGGATGTGTTGATGAGGCAGGTGGAGAAATAGGACCAGATGGTATTGCCTGAAAGGTAAAAAAGGAAAGCCGGCAACCCATCGGTGGGCAGCCTGGCAATATTGCCAAAAATGACGGTGAATACCACTGTGCTGAGGATGGGTTGAATGATATACCACAACGGACCCAGAATGGTTTGTTTGTAATACGCCACAAAATCGCGCCAGACAAAGAGACTGATCAGGTCACGATAGCGCCAGAGCTCTCCCAGGCGCAGATCCCACCAGCCGCGTTGCGGTCGCAGGACGAGATCCCATTTTTCCTTTGACCGGATTTTTTTACTAGAGGTACTACTGGTGGATATCATGTTTATAGAAACTATAATGGTACCATACACAATTTTAGTTTGAAATAAAGCTGATCGAAGTTAAATCTTTTAAATAATTACTCGAATTATTCTAAGTCAAAAATGCAAAGAATCACAGCAGGTGATTTCGGATCTTAGACACATTTTGTTAATTACTTAAATAATGATAAGAATTGATTTGTAATATAATTCTTTCCAAAGCATATTAGAGAATAAATGTATATTGATCCTGGATCTGGAAGTGTCATTCTTCAAGTCATTCTTGCTGCATTATTGGGTATTGGTGTAACAATTCGATTGTTTTGGGAAAAAATAAAATCATTGTTTAACCGCAACGAAAAAACAAATAAAGAATAAAAGTGATGGAAGTAAAAATCATATTGAATATATTCCTTGGAGGTTTTTTACGATAAATTTTCAATCCAAGAGCAATAATCGATTCCTGGTTTAGAAAGAGTGATTTGCTTTAAATAAGAAAAATAATTCCCAGTTTTTTCTTAAAGAACTTTATGTCTAAACCATATTTCTATAAATCATTTTGGATCTTCTTTTCTTTTCTCACAAGTTCTATTCTTACCTCTTGTATCTGGCTTTTTTTCTCTAATCAGGTTTCAATAAGCAAGAGAAGCATCTTATTTTGGCTGGCCGCGTTTTTACTTATCGGCTTTTTTTTGCTTTACATTAATAAACGACTAATCAGCGATAGTTTGCATTCACCCATTATTAGGCATCCTTTAGCAGTTTTCATCCTATTTCCGATAATTGGTTTATTAATCATCAAACTATCTGGATTTGTTCCCCCAAACCCGCTTTTTGTATTACCCACAGAAACAATACACTTTAATGTGTCAAGCAGGCGAAACCCTCTTTCATCAGGAAATACAATTGAAATTCACGGCATTAAAAATGGTGATGAGTGGATAAATCTAAAAAGGCTTCACCTTTCTGGTAATTATGAGATAGATGAGGAATCAGTATTTCTGTTTCCGTCCTCATCTGGCAATAATTGGCGCATAAAGGCAGTTGGTGAGTTAATAATTAATTTTAGATCACGACCGGATGCTGGTGTGGTCGAAATTATTTCTGAAGAATTTAAGAGAAAGATTGATCTTTATTCTGCTGTAATTGAAGAAATACCACTTTCTCTTGAATTTCCCATGCCACAATCTATTGTATTATTTTCTCTACTTCTTTATTCGTATAGTTTCGGATACACGGCATTTTTTATTCCTGCTCTCATTTTAGCTCCATACTTAAGCAAACTGGATGCATCCCTAAAGACCACTGGACACCAACATGAAAAAGAAAAAGAATTATTTCCACAAATTCTTACCAATCTACTTGTTCCGATGTTTATATTAGCCATGTATTGTAGTTCTATTACACTTATTAATTACCTGTTCTTAATTAAAGGAGTAACATATTTTTTTGTTAACAAATTGTGGTTGTATGGAACGATATTTATCATCGTTATATACCTTATTGTTCATGTAATTTATAAGTTTAGGAATATTGGGGGTAGACAATCAAGTCTTTCAATCGAAAAGTTGGAAGCCCGTGATTTCATTCTGCTCCTGCTGCCCTTAACACCTATAGCGCAATATGTCATTAATAACCAAAGTTACCTCACGTTATTGGATTCGTTATTTGTTGTAGCATTTTTTATTTTATTTTCCGGAATTTATATTTTTGTAATTCCCGCTGTATTTAATAAGATCTCCTCAAAAAGAAATAATATGATTTTTGGTTTGGCATTGATGTATGCCATAACAAATATGGCTTATTTAAGCCGTTCTTATTCCTGGTTTGAATATGGGGATTTTTGGATCCAAATAATTTATTTCAGTTTTATCTTGATTACAGCCTACTTAATGTTTAATAAAAAGAATAAAAAAAATTTTTATGCATTTATTGTTTTATTCTTTTTTACCAACACCAGTCTTCAACTTATATCACAATGGAAAGATGTAGATACCGCAGCACCCGTTCATGAGAATCGACTGTTTGCCATGGCTGAAGAAAGTACACCAGTAGTAAAACCCAATATCTATTTACTTGTCTATGATGCGTACGTGATTAATGAGACTATGCTTGAATATGGCATTGATAATAGTGAGCAAGAAGTCTATCTGCGTGAACAAGGTTTTGTACTTTACCCGCACACATACTCAGTAGGTTCCTCAACTATTCGAACAATGGGTAATGTTTTAAATATATCAACCAATGATCAAGAAATAATATATGCTAAACAAGGGATTTCAGGAGATGGGATAGTCCAAAAGATATTGAAATCCTTGGGCTATGAAACCTATGGTGTCTTCCCTTATGATTACATGTTCATTGGCATCGGCTCAAGCTACGATTTTTCAATACCCGAGAATGTTACGCATCCTTATGATCTCTTCATAAGGCCAGTATTGATTGGAGAATTTAGGTCCGACATGAGTTATAAAGAAATAACCCGAGATCAATATCTTGAAGCAAAACATACTGTGTTCAGTAACCATAAAAATCCGTTTTTTATTTATACCCATTCTTCCTTACCATACCATAGCCAAAATTCAGGTGCTTGTCGTATCGACGAGATTAAATTATTCAATGACAGATTGCTTTTGGCAAATATCGAGATGCAGCAAGATATCGACATGATAATAAAAAAAGATCCCAAAGCAATCATTATCATTGCTGGTGATCATGGGCCCTATTTGACTAAGAATTGTACAAGCACCAAAGGGGATTATGATCTATCTGAAATTACTCGCTTGGACATACAGGATAGGTATGGATGTTTTCTGGCTATTAAATGGCCAACAGATGATTATCAGGATTATGACGAAATAACTGTGTTGCAGGATTTGTTTCCTGCAATATTCGCTTACATGTATAAAGATGGAAGATTTTTGGAATTGAAAATTGATCCTTCGATTAGGAGCATTGCCTCTAGAATTAGTGGAGCGTTAGTGAACGACGGTATCATTTCTGGGGGAGTCGATGACGGTGAACCACTTTTTATTTCTGAGATTAATTATTGAAATTTTTATTATTCACAAACCTGCCCAAGTTTGTACAGCAACTCTTGATAAATCCCTGTTGGATTACTGGCATCTTACAACCATACAATCGAATCTCATTAAATTAAAGACTTTTTTTACAAATATATTTAATTGTGCGTTTTTCGATAAATTCAATAACGATAGATCTAATTTTATGAAAAAAAGTCAAGTAAAAAGATTAAAATCACCAAGAGATGATATTACTTAAGGCTGTTCAGCCACATACTGTTTGATAATATTCTACAATGCGCAATTTTTTTACGATATCAATGTAAAAATAATGTAAATGGCTGGGTGTAAATGAAGAGATATTGCAATGGGATAAATCAATAATTAAAATAATTTGCACATTGTTTATAATTTAACAAGGTAAACAACATTAGATACCTTGTTACAATCCGGAGTTTGATATGAATTATTTTGTTCTGTTTGTCGTTTTTACTTTTTTGGTTTTTATTATCTACTTGAAAAATGAACCGAGCCCTAAAAAGAATGACCAGACAGTTATCCGTAACAAATTTTCCAAACATCTACCTGAAATCCTGTTTGTTTTGATATTGATCATCGGCATCGTTGTAAGGACTCACCGCTTCGGCAATATTCCCAATGGGGTTAATGTGGATGAAGCATCAACTGGCTATGATGCATTCGCTTTGATTAATTATGGAATTGACATGAATGGAAACAGGAATCCGGTAGCTCTTCTTGCATTCGGGACTGGACATCAAGCCCTTTATGCATATTTTTCTGCTCCATTTATTAGAATATACGGTTTAAACCAATTTTCTATCAGGATAACAAATCTGATTTTTGGTATTTTATCGTTGATCATTTTTTATTTTCTGGTACGTCGGATAGATAATCAAAAAGTTGCAATGTTTGCGTTGTTATTAATCGCAACCAATCCGTGGCATGTGATGATCTCACGGTGGGGATTGGACTGTAATCTATTCCCGGCTATTTTCTTGATTGCCACTTATCTATTAACGCTTTCCGAAGAGAAACCCGCTTTTTTTATTCTATCCATGGCTATTTATGGATTAGCCTTATATTCGTATGAGGTGTCATTTTTCCTTGTTCCTGTTTATATTCTGTTTTTATTAAGCTTTCTATTAATCAAAGAGAAATTTCAAAAAAAAATCCTGTTAATTGGATTAATTACGATATTCATAATCGGGCTTCCAATTTTGTTATATTTAATTATCAA
>JAFGOZ010000169.1 GCA_016926235.1 Bacteroidales bacterium
ACGGGGCAGACTCGAAATCTGTTGTCCGCCATAGGCGGACCGGGGGTTCGAATCCCTCGCTCTCCGCAAAGAACTAAAGAGATAGAGAACCACTGACCTTTATTAGATGTAAGGGTGGGCAGGCCGGGTTCGAACGGCGAAGCCCTCACGAGCCGGAAGCATGGAGGCAAGTAATCCCTCGCTCTCCGCAAGAACTTCCCAATTTCCGTACACGATAGTGGACGGAAATTGGGAAGTTCTTCAGGTTCCCCCTTTTTGGGATAATGAAATAATCCCTTGCTATTCTCTACTAAAAGAGAAAAAGATAGAATACTACCGACTATTTTTAATTGTTTTTCGTGCGTCAATAAAGTCCCACACATATACCAGCAACGATGCAGTAAATATACACCAGATAGTAAATATGGCAGCAGGGATGGCCACTTCTTTGCCAAAATGCTTTAACGCCAGCACCACACCTAAACCTGCATTTTGCATGCCTACCTCGATAGAAAGGGTTTTACGTCTTACAAAACTGAGTTTTGCAGCAATGCCGGCAAAAAAACCAAGAAGCATCCCCATACCATTGTGAAAGGCCACGACAGTCAGTAATCCTAGAGTAGCTAATCCAAGGCTGTCGCGATTTGCTGCAATCACATAGGAAGTAATAACCAATACAGCAAGTACTGAAAAAGTAGAAGGTAATTCTCCCAGCTTTTCAACCTGTTTGGGTAGCGCTTTACGAAACAGGAAACCAGCAAGAAGAGGAACGACTACAACCCAGATAATAGTTTGAAACATAGGCCAGAATGAAATGGGAACTTTAGTGCCAGCTAATACTAAGGTAAGTAAAGGTGTAAGAACAGGACAAAGCAGGGTCGATAATGCGGTTAATGACACCGAATAGGCTACATCACCTTTGGAAAGGTAGGAGATTATGTTGCTTGTCATAGCCCCGGGGGCCGAACCGGTCAAAATAAGTCCTAAAGTCCATGCGGGCGATAACTTAAATATCCAGCTGGTAAGCAAGGCAAGCAATGGCATAATGGTAAACTGGCAAATTGTGCCAAACACAATAGCTCCGGGAGTTCGGATAATATTTTTATAATCCTGCTCACGAATTACCAATCCTATTCCAAACATAGCGATACCGAAAAAAACATTTATGAAAGGACCGAAGAAATTGAAGATTTGTGGATATATGTAGGCAATAAAACCAAATAAGGCTACCCAAAGTGCGATCCATTTATTAAAGAAGTGGAGTATCCGGTTCATGCTATTTTTATTGCCAAATATACATATTGTTGGTTAATGGCGATTGCAGATTTCCGGAATATCAATATAAGTAAGGATCCAAATATGTAGCAAAGATTACTTTCGTGATCCTGAAAAGGGAGATCATCCAAAAAGAATAGCCTGCTCACTTTTTTCTCCTCGTTTTTTTTCTCAGCAGGGTGGGGCTTTGTTCACAATACTAAACTGGTATATAAATTTGATAAATTTGCATCCCATTAATACACCCAGGAATGAAAGCATTATCTAAGGAATACTTCTAAGCCGGAATTCAAATCGTTTAATTCTTCAACATTCAATTCTTGTAAAACGGCATTTTTATGTACTGAAACAGTATCCGTACTCAATTTTTGCAAATAATAGCGCCCTTGTAATTGCGGGATTAGGGACTTTATATCAGAAATACTAACCGAATCATCGAGTGTTGTCCGGTATTCTTTCGGTATAACTGATTCATTTAGTATACAAACTGATTCTTTTACTTTTAGAAATACATCTTCCGGGACAGTATATCCAACTACTTTTTTATAAGCATCATAATTCAGGGAGGCTTTAATATCCATTGCTACATAGTCAACGAGGCCGTTGTGGATTATATTACTTAGCATTTTGGGATTAGAGCCATTGGTGTCAAGTTTTATTTTAAGACCCGTGTTTTTTATTTCTTTTATTAACCCGGGAAGGGATGGGTGAATAGTTGGCTCCCCGCCGGTAATTACCACGGCATCAAGCATATTTACATTCACTATGAGCCAGTCTATGATACTTGTAATTGCATACTTTTTCAAAGCCTTAATTTTAAAAGGGTAAACCAAATCAGGGTTATGGCAATAACCACATCGGAAGTTGCAACCACAGGTAAAAATTACGGTTGAAATATGCCCGGGGTAATCAATAAGGCTATGTTTCTGAATACCCCCAACCGGTATTTCCAGATGACGAAAGCGTTGTTGTGGCATATTTATTTAAGTATCCCGGAAAATGATGTGGCAAGTTTAATTTTGTTGTTTCTCGTATTCAACATCCCTGACATTATTCGTTTCAGTGAGCAAAGGATGGTCTTTTTGTTTAATAATACCATTTTTATCAAACAATGCCCTGCTTTTAAATTCTTCCTGTTTGCCTTCGTTCCAATGTTCAACAGGTCTCAGGTATCCAACTATGCGCGAAAATACCGTACATTGCTGTTCAATTTGCTGCAATGCACACTTTGGGCAAAGCCTGTGTTCGCCAAAAATGTAACCGTGATCGGGGCAAATACTAAAGGTTGGCGACAAGGTAATGTAGGGCAGGTGGAAATTTTCAGTAACCTTTTTAATGAGCTGCTTTACCGAACTGGTCGGAAGCTGGCTTTCACCTAAAAAGGTGTGGAAAACAGTGCCTCCCGTATATTTGGTCTGTAAGCTATCCTGTAAACGCAGCGCTTCAAAAAGGTCGTCGGTATAATTTACCGGCAACTGGGTTGAGTTTGTATAGTAAGGTTGTGCGCCGTTCTGATATGCTTTCTCGTTAGCCACTATGATATCAGGATATTGCATTTTATCAATCCTGGCAAGCCTGTACGATGTGCCTTCGGCCGGGGTGGCTTCCAAATTATAGATATGCCCGGTTTCTTCCTGGTATTGCTCCATTTTTTCCCGCATGAAGTCCATAACCCTTACAGCAAAAGCATGGCCTTGGGGGCTTGCAATGTTATAACCCTGAAAATTCAGGCAACATTCGTTCATTCCCACAATGCCTATGGTAGAAAAATGATTGTTCCAATATGCTTTGTTCTTTTTATGGAGATGACGTAAGTAAAATTTTGAATATGGGTATAAACCTTGTCCGGTAAGCCTTTCAATGACTTTGCGTTTCTGTTCAAGGCTGTTTTTCGCCATTTCCATAAGCCAGGAAAGCCTGTTGAAGAAATCTTCTTCCGATTTTGCTTCATAACCCAGCTTTGGCATATTGATGGTTACTACCCCAATTGAACCTGTCAAGGGATTGGAACCAAACAAACCACCGCCGCGCTTTTGTAATTCCCGTTTGTCAAGCCGTAACCGGCAGCACATGCTGCGAACATCATCAGGGTTCATATCAGAATTGACAAAATTCGAAAAATAGGGTATCCCGTATTTTGCTGCCATCTGCCAGATGTTCTCATAATCGGGGTTATCCCATTTAAAATCGGGTGTTATGTTGTATGTGGGGATTGGGAACGAGAATACACTTCCGTTCGAATCGCCTTCGAGCATTATTTCTGCAAAGGCTTTGTTAAATATGTTTAACTCATTTTGAAAGTCGCCATAATTTGTGTTTTGAGGTTCACCGCCAATGATGACAGGTTGTTCTTTAAGAAACGAAGGTATTTCCAGGTCAAGCGTGACATTCGTAAACGGGGTTTGAAACCCAACGCGGGTGGGGATATTCATATTGAAAAAGAACTCCTGCAAGCATTGTTTTACCTGCGCGTAGTTCAGGTTGTCGTAACGGATAAAGGGCGCAAGGTACGTATCGAAATTGGAAAATGCCTGGGCGCCGGCTGCTTCTCCCTGCATGGTGTAGAAAAAATTAACGATTTGGCCCAGTGCTGTGCGAAGGTGTTTTGCCGGTTTGCTTTGCGTTTTTCCGTCAACTCCTTTAAAGCCGGTCATTAACAAGTCTTCCAGATCCCAGCCCACACAATAAACACTTAAAAAACCCAGGTCGTGGATATGAAACCGGCCTTGCTTGTGTGCATCAGCTATCTCTGTCGGGTATATCTGGTTTAACCAATATTGGGAACTGATGATGGTTGAGATATGCTGGTTTAACCCTTGCAGAGAGTAAGATGAATTAGCGCTTTCTTTTACCCGCCAGTCCTTTAAATTAATGTAGTCTTCAACCAGGTCGATGTTAGAGAAAATTTCTTTGGCCTCCCTGATGTTCTGGTGCTGGTAACGATATATGATAAATGCTTTTGCAGCGTTAAATTCAGTATTGTCGAAAAGTGTTTTTTCAACGCAGTCCTGTGTTTCTTCCACGGTAGGCGGTTCTTTCCTGAATTCCAGGTTCAATTTGTCAATTACTTGGGCACAATACTTTTCGGCTTTTGTCCGGTCGGGGGCACCGATTGCCCTTAATGCTTTAAAAATAGCATAGGTAATTTTTTCCTTTTCAAACGGGACAACTTGCCCATTGCGCTTCACAATTGACGGGTTTAATAAAGCTGTATTTTTTTCCATATAAGAAATTTTAAAAGTTAGAAAATACAGCTTTCGGAAGATTGATAAGGATAGTTTACCCCTGTGCGGTAATCGTTTCCTTTGCTTTTCGCCCGAAAGCTACGGTAAAAAATGTATTGGCAGGTCTTCTGGCTTGCCCAGTTTTGGCGGCCTTCCCATCACGCCTTAGGCGTGACAGTGGCAAGGATTTCCAAAACATTTTAGCGGGCTCACAGCTGCGGGGACAGCCCCGGAATTTTCATCCAAACATCCATCTGGACAAATCACCGGGTTCCCTTTATCTTGTATTCGAAAACAAGATACCAATAAACATATTGCAAGTTTACAATAAATTAATGTTGGTTTAATGAAGAGTTATTAACCGACGCCAGGACGAATTGATACTATATTACTGATATATTGATAATTATATTGTGTTTATATTTTAAGCATTTAAAGACAGTTGATAAACAATGGATAGTAATTGCCACGGGTTAT
>JAFGOZ010000170.1 GCA_016926235.1 Bacteroidales bacterium
AAGCAATATTCACAAGTGCAACAATTGCGACTATTTGAAGAAGAGAAAGTTGAATATGAAACAAAAAGAATAAAAAGCAACTAACATTGCACTTAATGCAAGCAGGGCAGGTAGCTTGTTCCGTTTCGTGGGCTTCGCCCACTTCACTACACAAGCCACCTGCCCTGCCTGCATAAGTGCATTTCCGTTGTGTTCAATTTGAAAACAGAAACTTTACAGCTAAACCTGGATTGGCAACCCAAAACTATGACTGGCGTGTGCAGAAGTGCCAGTTTAAAAAATAAAGTATGCAGGTGATACCGAAAACCGAAAGAGTAGGGAAATATTTAAAAATATTAATTTAAATTTACCAAAATGAATTACATGAAATTATTAACAGCGAGCATGTTGGCAGCTTTTTTTATTTTATCTTCTTGTAGGAAAGAGGAGTATGACATAAAAGTTATTGAAAACCAATCAAATTTTGACCAAATACAGGGAGAAGGGGCTATTGTATTAGGTAAAAAGCTTGAGGACCCATATAATTTTAAAAATATTGAAAAAGCTTATTCAAACTTAAAAGCGACCTCCCCTTATACACCAAATGTCGCACTGGTACCGACCCATAATTATATTAGGTTTCTTCCAAAAAACGAGGCAGAATGGGGTATATTGAAATCGGACAGTACCTTTGTTTTATATGATTACCCTTTGGATTATGAAATTGCCCAAACAGGAACCTATTACCATGATCCAAGCCTGCCCGATACCGCAATAACTTGGCAATATTGCGTTGTTCCAAAAGAATATAATATTCCTGGTATTCAACATGAAATTTTATATGAAGTGTTTACCAATGAGGATTATTATACGACCAAATCCGGAAAATCAGCAGAACTTGAACAATTTCTGCTTGACCTTGAAGAAGAATCAGTTAGATTGACTGGAAATTTGCCCTCTAATTATGAAGAACAAAAAAGATTAAAAGGTTTATTGCCATCCAAATGGACACCAAAAGGCACAATTAAAGTTTGGGATAATTTAATTGGTAGTACAACAACATATACCGCAGTTTTTGACCACTGGGAGTATTACGATTGTGATGGCGAAGGAGTTGATCCTGAATTGAAATCAGCCTCAACAAATCAAATACAACCAATTGAACAATGTCAAAGGGCTGTATATCGTTATATACCAAATACGACACAAGGCAGCTACATCCCTTTAATTGGGGCAAGTGTGCATGCCAGGTGGTTTACACATATTGAAACTGATTTGACCGATGCAAATGGGTATTTTCAGACCAGCCAATTTAGATATGAAGTAAATTATGCAATTAAATGGGAAAGGGGATTTTACGATATTAGAAATGGATTTCTTTTTCAGGCATGGTATAATGGCCCTAAAAAGAAAGGTGACTGGAATGTAAGTATTAACGGAGGTGAATCAATCAGGTATGCTACCATGCACCGAGCAGCTTATAAACATTTTTATGGGGATAATTTGGGAATCCGCAGACCCTATTTGATTAATGGAGGTAAAACTAAAATCTGTTATGTTGATAAACCGGGAACTGGTATTTTTTGGGGCGATTGGAGCACTACTGGTGTTTTACCCGATATAAGGATTTGGGGCAAGGATCCAAATACAGGCAACTACAAACCTCTTGATGAGGTATTTGCCACAACTGTCCATGAACTTGGCCACCAAAGTCATTCACAGTTAATTGGAAATATTCAGTATTGGCAAACAGATAAAATTATCTATGAGAGCTGGGCTGAAGTAGTTGAATGGGCTTTAACTAATGATGAATACCGGACTATGGGTGCAAGATTTGGAGGCAATGCCGCATTAAATTACAACTGTAAATATACAAAGCAATTAACCTGGCCTTCTGGTGATAGAGCTTATTCTCCAATTTTTATTGATTTGATAGATAATTTTAATCAAAGGTATAGTGGTTGGGATGGCATCACATGGCACAATGGCAGTAGTAGTTATCCTAATGATAGGATTTCGGGTTATACTATACAGTATATCCAAAATAATATTCTTGTAGATTCTTATGGATTAACCAGCTTAAGCAATGCAATTAAAAACCATAGAATAACTGGTGTAACCGATGCTGATATTGATGAATTATTTGTACTGTATTGGTAAATCTAAAAATTTGAAAAATGAAAAAACAATTAATTTTCATGATAACAGTTTCAATAATTATATCGTGTGGAAATGGTGAACCTGGCATGATTAATAGTCAAATTGATTATATTACGAAAAATACTTCCATACATAATGTGAAGATAATTATTTTTTATGAGAATGTTAATAATATTAAAGAGGATACGATATTTTCAATCCCACCCAACTTGGAAATTATACAAAGGTATATAAATCAAATTGTTGACTGTCCATTTGGATTACCAGCTGATTCTGCAAATATTGTTTTTAATGACCAAAAGCAAATTACATATCGAAAAAATGATGGAAAAAGCAGAAATATTCTAGATGTAAATAATTATACTGGAGGACTGGTAAAAGACGAATGGTATCAATATCAATATTTTATTACTGATGAAGATTATAATAATTCTATTCCGATAAAATGATAAACTGAACACAACACGCTATATACGGTCATTTGCAAGCCTTGCCGTACCGTGGAAGGCGGGACAACACAGGGCTTGCAAACGCCGTATATAGCTATACGTTAGCCACAATATTAAGAACGAAACAGCACATAGAAAATTAGTAACTTGCGAGAATGAAAAAAATAGACTTAGAGAGATACAGAATGGATTCAAGCAAAGAACCAATTTACTTAATTGGAGACGCTCTTAATGTTCTAAAAACTTTTCCCGATAATTATGTTGACTGCATCATAACAAGTCCACCATATTGGGGACAACGACAATATGAAAATGGCGGAATTGGTTTAGAAAACACTTACACAGAATTTATCGAAAATCTTTTGCTCATAATAAAAGAACTTAAAAGAGTTTTAAAACCGACAGGTTCATTTTGGCTAAATATTGGGGATAAATATCATAATAAATCTCTTTTGGGTATTCCTTGGCAAGTTGCCCTTAGAATGACAAATGAACAAGGTTGGACTTTGAGAAATAGTGTTATATGGAATAAGCAAAAAGGCGGTATGAACAGCACAAAAGACCGTTTAAGTAACGTTCACGAACACATTTTTCATTTTACAAATAAAGCAAAAGGATATTTCTATGATGACAATGCTATAAGGTCAAAACCAAGAGAAAGCAAAGTTCAAAATGGTGCAGTAGTTTCCGCAACTGGCGTAAGTGGTATTAGATATAAAAGACAAATTGAACTATCAACTTCTTTGACAGAAGATGAAAAGAAAAACGCATTTAAGGAACTAACAGATGTTCTAAAAAGGATTGAAAATAATGAACTTGCCGATTTTAGAATGATTATCAGAAATCAACAACGCTCTACTCATTCAGATTCCGAGAAACTTTCAGGAAGAGCAAAGCAATTAAAGGATAAGGGCTTTTATTTTCTTTTCTATAATCCAAATGGCACAATGCCAAGTGACGTATGGGATATAATTCCAGAAGATACTCAAAAAAGAAAAAAACACTATGCCGTTTTTCCAGAAGACCTGTGTAAAATCCCAATATTGGCAACTTGCCCTAAGAATGGTATTGTATTAGACCCTTTTTGTGGAACTGGCACTACAATGAGAGTTGCTAAATTATTTGAAAGAAAATCAATTGGGATTGACATCTCAACAGAGTACATTGAAATTGCTAAAGAAATGCATTTAGAATTATTATGAGTAAAGTAACAGAACTATTTACTGAATCTACAAAAGATACCAGTATAAATTGGGTTGAGAAACTTCGCACCCAACAATGCAAATACATTGGGAAAAAGTGTATTAAGAATCGAAAGAGTGAACCCGATATTGCAATCGGTACTTGCACTTTAAAATACGGAAAAAATGAGACAAACGTAATTATTTGCCCTTTCAGACTACTTGAAAGAAAGCAAATATTTATGGATTGTATTCACCTCCTTACTGCACACGAACCGGGTAATGAACTACACATTCTTTCCGAAATCAAGATTCCAGGTGGAAATGTTGATTATTTTCTTGTTTCAACTGATTCAAATCGAAAAGTTAAGGATTTTGTTGGGATTGAGTTACAGACATTAGATACAACAGGAACTGTTTGGCCAGAAAGGCAAAGATTCTTGAAAGAACAAGGGTTTGAAACAAAGGACATAATTACTGATTCAAAAAAACCTTTTGGTATGAATTGGAAGATGACAGCAAAAACTATATTAGTCCAGATTCATCACAAAATTCACACATTTGAACATCTTAATAAGCACCTAATTCTTGTAACTCAAGATTGTCTTTTAGACTATATAAAGCAAGAGTTTACTTTTTCTGAAGTTTCGGATAACCCAAAAATTGGTGACTCAATGCATTTTCATTCCTACGACTTAATTGACGACAAGAACGGTTCGTATAAATTTAAATTAGATAAAAGATACAGCACAGATAGTGAAGGAATTTCTGTTTTACTTGGACTAAAAGCAGAAGCAAATATTGAATTAGAAAAAATATTAAAGACGCTTGAATCTAAAATTAACGACACAACATTATTTACAATTTGAAAAAATACTGTGGCTAATCGAA
>JAFGOZ010000015.1 GCA_016926235.1 Bacteroidales bacterium
ATTTGCCTTATAAAAATAATTTATTGTATCACAAATTAATTCTGATGAAATTATATTTTCATTAATGTCATATTCTTTGATTACATCTCTAATAAATGTTTTTATTCTTTCATCTTCATCACCCTGTGTTAATCCTTTCATTTGTGGTAATTTAGTTTCAATATGAACGAATTTTTGTAAATAAATAAAAGCTTCTTTAGCAGGTACACCATAAACACTGCCAATTGTTTTCAGCAATTGTTCTTTATTTATCGCTAGTACAAAAAATACATTCTTAATATTAAAAAGATGTTTGACTTTTTCAATAACTTCAACAGAAAAATCTGGACGACAACGATCTAATTCATCAATAAAAAATACAATCTTCCTTTTTCCCCCTTGATAAGATAACAGAGTCTCAAGTTTTTCTTGATAAATTTTTATTGATTTTTGAGAATTAATGTAAGATTTAAATTGTTCATCCACATTGACTTCAAACGTCCCAAAAGCAAGCTTTTTAAAAGTATTAATAAACCAATCTGCAATATTCTGATTTTTTATTAAACCACCTGTAACAGAACTGAGAGCTATACCTGTACCCATTTTTAGAAGATCTATAGCTAATTCTTTTGATGCTTTTTTTAAAAAATCTAGCTGTGCTTTATGTTTGACATTTATTCCATCTTCTTTTAATTTATTGTTCAATGCATTATGTATCAATGATGCAATTGATATGAATGCATCACCAGAAAAGTCATTCACATGCGCATTGTAATAAATAGGAATAAATAAATCTGTTTGTTTTAAACTAAATTCCCATAGCTTGATAAAAGTAGTTTTGCCATCACCCCAATTTGCATTTATTGTTAATACTAATCCATCATCTGAATTCTTCAATAAATTGGTAAGATTATCTGCGAATATTTTCCTTTGGAAGTAATCTTTTTCAAAAGGGTTATAGGGATCAATATTTCGTTCATAAAATGGTTTAATAATTGTTTTCATAATTATTCACTTTTAGTTATATTTTTCACTAGGAGCCTGTCGGACTTGTATCGCAAGTGTTTGTTTTTTCTATACCATTGATTTTGAGGTCAAATTTTTAAATGCATAAAAATCAATTATTTATAAAAATAGACCTCTACGAGTCCGACAAGCTCCTAGCGTAGACATCAACAAAATCAATACATCACATTATTCTTACATTTTTAATAACATTCAAATCAAGCTCTGGTTCATTCCCAATGCATATAATTGTGAGCAAATTGTTATTTTTGATAATATATCGATTCGAATTTATTAGCTCATCGAACCAGCACCATTTTCTTAATCGCAGTAAAATCGCCGGCTTTCATTCGATAAAAATACACCCCACTGGGCAGGGATCGTCCTTTATCATCACGGCCGCTCCATAACACCTTGTAGCTGCCCGGATTCTTGTCCTCATGAACCAGTGTGGCGACATTTTGCCCGTAAACATTCAGCACCGAGATGTTTACCTGCGAAAGTTCAGGGACATTATATTCCACTGTCGTTTCGGGATTAAAAGGATTGGGATAGTTTTGTTCCAGAGAAAATTTGTCGGGCAAGACAGGATCACGTGTCACAGCAGTGCCTTCTTTGAGCAGTTCTCCTGTGAGTGCATCGATATAATTGGTCAATGACGGATAATATCCATAATACGTATCATAATTAACCTGCCAGGTCGGCTTGTTCAAATCAAAAGGCCAGATACCTGTCCCGACACCACACGTAACCCAGGCATCCTCGTTCTCAATCCGGAAGACTTTGCCGCCGTTTAATTCGGATACGGCGATTGCAGCATCACTGTCTATCCAGTTTTCCGGCAGTGGCATTTTTGACATCAGCTCCCAGCCGAGTCCTCCCTGATAGAGCAGAAAACCTTCCGCCATAATAAAAACAGCCGATGAATCGTGGCTCACCGAAAAATAAATATATCCCCACATTTCCGCAAGCCCTTCGGGTGAAATATGAGAAAAGTGTGAAGTAACTGCGACAAGATATGCATCCGGCGCCCATGCTTTAGCTTTCGGCTCCACCATCTCCATATTGAAGCGTGCGGTTGTCGGATTTCCCTCGGGAAACAATTGTACCGGCTTTCCCGTAATCGCATCGATAATAATAAATTCTTCGTTAGCTCCTTCAATTTCATAAAAATCCACTATCCAAATCGCCAGTGTGTCGGTTTCCTGAGTCGTGTTGTTTAAAACACCCCGGGGCAAGAGTTTCTTGAGAATTTTTCGATTATTTTTGTTCCCGCCCCGCATGTAAACACGCGGCATTTCTCCGGGTTCCCATATGAATGAAATAAGAACAACATTTATTTCCGACTCGGGAAACTGGTCCAGAAATGCCTGACCGCCGTTTGTTTTGGCTGAATCAATAGCAACATCGCTGTCGATCCAGTTATCCGGTAACGGCAGATCATCCAAAAACGGATCATCATCGTCATAGTCATTGTATCCGCCATAATAGTAATAGTAATAGTAATAATCATAATAATAATCGTCCTCATCTTCATCTGATCCCATGTCGATCAGGAACACACTTGAGCCGATTATAGTTGTCAAGGTGTCCAACGACTCAGAGAAAAACCTGTAAATCCACATTTTAGCAGTACCGTCCGGATTCACGTCCGGTCCATAAACAGCTGATAGCATAGCATCGGGAAATGTCTCCCGGGCCAGGTCCTGGGCATCCGGCACCAGTTCTCTGGCGGTCACCGGTTCGGCCAGTTTCAGTTCGATATTGATATCCGCTAAATTTTGTCCCGATTCGACCCGCACGGTATCGGG
>JAFGOZ010000171.1 GCA_016926235.1 Bacteroidales bacterium
AATCAATTTCATTGAAGCAAATCAGGTTAAATCGACACATATTGTTCGCTATCCAGAATGGTGGAGATATTGGGATAAACGATATCGATATTACATCCCGTCACACAATTAATATGCATATTATGAAACATGTAGCCATTTATACCAGAGTGTCAACTTCAGAGCAGACAGTAGAGAACCAGCGAATCCGATTAATTGAGTATGCTGAAAAAAGCAATCTGACTTACGATATATATGAAGAAGTCGAATCCACACGTAAGACCAGACCTGTAAAACAGGCACTACTGGCAAAGCTCAGAAATAACGAATATGATGCTGTTCTGGTTTACAAACTCGACCGTTGGGCACGTTCCAGCACTGAGTTAATTCTCGATACCAAGGAATTAATTGATAAGGGTATAGGGTTTATAAGCATTTCGGACAATCTTGACTTCAGCACTGCTGCTGGGAAACTTCATTTCCAGATTTTATCGGCTTTTGCCGAATTTGAACGAGAACTGATACGGGAAAGGACAATCGAAGGTCTTCGTAGGGCAAAATTACAGGGTAAACAGACTGGGAGACCAAAGGGGAGCAAGGATACCAAGAAGCGTAAAAGGTCTGGCTATATTCTTAGAGAGGCGAAGAAGAAGCAGTCACAAGACTCATTAAATGGCATTTATATAGGTATTAATGGGTATCTTAACTAAATTCTCAGGTTTATCTACTGTTCTTGATATAATCAAAAACATTACCATAATAGTCTTCATCCTCATTCGGAAACGACTTAACCTCGATTCCCAAGTTTTCAAGAAGTTCTATTTTACCCTGAGATTTTTCAATATATTTTGAAGGGATATAGTAAAATATCTTATTCTGTATTTCCTTGCCCTTTTCAAATTTCTGCTTTGCTCTGTACGTTAGCAACCACCAAAAATCAATTTCGATAAAATCCAGTCTAAGTCCTACAATATGAATTTCTTTTAAAAAGAATAAATCAACCCAAGAATACTGAATTTCTTGAATACTACCGATTCTGTTAATTAGCGATTCCTTTGGCAGAATTTTTGATTTATAGTCAGGTTTTGTTACAACATAATTTCTGAGCATTTGTAATTGACCACTATAATGCTCGTAACCCAGATTGATAGTTCGAGGATTTTTGCAATCTCCATGTGCGTGCCAGAATGTTCTTTTATTTGCTTTATATTTTCTAAAAATACTATACTTATTCTCTTTAATAATACTTGTGTTCTCTGGGTCATTAATGCCTTCCAATACAAAATCATAATTTGTCGTTATAATATGCTTTGGATTAATATTGTCAATCCATTTTAATAGGGGATGGGGTTTTATTTCTTGAACTTTACTGGCGATAATATCTTTTAGAATTTGCTCCGATTTTATTGAACCATTTCTAATGCCATAATTAAGAATATTCTCAAACACTAATGGAAATTGACTTTTCAAATCTTCTGCTTCCGTATTCTTTTTAACTATATTTCTCAGTTGGTCAATCAATTCTTCCCATGATTTTTTATTTTCAATGTTGTTGATACCGTTGCCAATAAAAAGTACTATATCATTCATAGCATTGGGGGTTAATTTTACAAAGGGAAATGATAGACTATTTATTTAAGTATGATAAATATAGCAATTTCAACATTAGTTAAAACAATCCTCCCCCAAATAATTCCTGTATGATTTTCACGGCTAAAACCCCATTCATCCCCCCCTGCAAAACAGTAGGTAAAAAACCGTTCCTTTATTTGGTCTGGTGATTAACTGTACCACTCGCTAAAAATAGCGAGTCTGATATTCATATACTTATAACTCCCCAAAAATGGGGAGTCTGATTTTCATGCGCTTATGAAGGGATAGTTATATGGGTAGGCTGGTCAGGGTATCATAATCTGCCAGTGACCATAACCAGTAACTGCCAGTATAATTTAAGTTCCATGATAAGGTGAAGGTCTTTGGTGATTTCAGTTCCTGCACATCGAGATAAACGGTATTATCTTCAACCCATACCTTTAATAGCCTTACAGCAACAGTATGATTACTTTCAGCATAAAGGTATGGCATGCCAATAACAAGGGTTTTATCCTGAGTTAATATGAATGACCTATCCAGTACAAAAGTGTCTCTGTGGTCAGATATTGAAACATTGGGGTTAGGGTTTAAGTTATCCATTCGATTGGTTTTAATTAAAAGTCAAAATCCAGCAGGTCATCCTTTTTAATAGTTGGGTCAAGAAAGTCGGTTTCTGTCAGCATCCAGTTACAAGGAAGGATATTGGTATTAATCCTGTGCTTGCGTTTAGTCAGCTCCCCAGATTCCAAATCCATAACCACAATGGTAAGAATATAACCTCTTAGGTAAGCATCAAAGAACCTGACAGCACGCTCATAAACATCCCCAGCATCGGTGAAGTCATACAGACTATAGAGGTCATGAACAAATACGGTTTTATTATCAGTCCGAATGCATGGAATGTCAATAACAAAGCCACCAACAAAATGATGGAAGACAGATGATGCAACACATTGATTACTGTCTGGGATTATTGCTTCGGGTTTCATAAGCATTTTAATATAAATACTCGTGGGCAATGGAAGCAGTTACCTAACTCGCTAAAAACAGCGAGTCTGATTATTAATTACTTAGACACCCTGCCTCGGTATCGCCCCCTTATAGTACCACTGGGGATACCACCCGTGTATGCCTGTGGGTACTACATGAGGTTCTTTTAACCACTTATCATTAATTCTGATTCAAGACAGGTTAAAAAGTTCGTTTTTTATCGGACTCTCAAAAATTTCCAGAAAAAGAAAATCCAGATTGGCAGAAAGTCACTTTGTTTTCCTGACCTGTAAAAATTCCCATAAATTTCAGATGCGTGAAAAAATTCCCAAAAATGGAAAATTATATCTGGAAAAGTAATCCCTTTGGTTGGGATATTAAAGGACACGAAGATGTCAGGCTTGAGGGTTAACTGTTGGGTGTCAGGGTTCGAGAGTCAGCAACTAACTAAGCATTACTTAGTCGGCTCTACAACACCTTATATTTCAATAAATCCCAGAGTTTTGTTATCTTTACACAGTAAGGTTGTTCTTTGCAATTTAGCGTAAA
>JAFGOZ010000172.1 GCA_016926235.1 Bacteroidales bacterium
AACTTCCCACCACCTGCATAACATGATACATATCAATAGAAATTGAAAATGTACCCATGGAATTAATGATCCATTCAAGGTTCAATTGATTTATGCTGCCGGACCTTCTGGCATCATAGTTATATGTATAGATCTGGCCTCTGCGATTTATAGCACTTCCGATATAATACATTGGCTGTTTGACCAGGGTAATCCGTATCTTCCTGATAAGTTCGCTAACAGCATTTATCTTTTCAGCATCTGTTATTCCTCTTTTCAAATCATAAAAAAGCTGATATGAAGATTGGGTATTCGGATAGTATCCTATCACATTTTCAAACTCCCGCCGGAATGCTATCGTACGTTCCCTGGAATCACCATGTTTCTGGGGTATAAAATTAGGATGACTTATAATAGGGTAATAATATTCTATCCATTTCAGGATTAACAATCCAATGGGAAATGTAACACTGCCTTCACTGATACTTCTATAATTATTGTGTTCCTGGATTATTTCAATGGTTCCCCTGAGCAAAGCAAATTTATATGTTGCATCCTTGCTGTCACGTTCAATTATTTTTGCCAGGTCAGTAATATTAAATGAATCACTGCTCATTTATTCTTCAATCCTTTTCCTGAAATATTGCTCGATCTCCTTATTAACGAAATACACATAACATCCTTTCATTCCCCGCGTTAAAAGTACCCTATATATATTTCTGACATATTTATCAAAATTAGCAGAATCACTCTTTAAAGTGGGATCAGCCGTGCCTGCAATATTGCCTTCCAGTAAATCAGTCACTGGATTAAATTTCAGATCATTTCCTATAATTACACCTATGTAATCAAATTCAAAGCCCTGTGCTGTATAAATACATCCCACCTGTTCAAATCCATTTGGTTTAAACGCCCAGTGATACCAGGCAGGATAATGCCCTGCGCCATGCTCACCTTTTGTCTCCCATGGCATCTCAAAATTTCCTATTTTGACATCATTCACCAGAGTTCCATCAGGCTTCGGATCATTCCATGGCCAGCAATAGCCGGCAACAAGCCTTGCTGAATTTGGTTTTTCAGCCTCCTTCTCTTTCAGCTTACCATATAGTAATTCAGGAGAATCATAAATGGCAAAATCAAAAATATTGTTCTTTTTTAAAATCCGGGATTCATCATTATGTCCCAAAACAGATTCAATCCATAACAGATAATCATTGGATCCCATACACCGGAATTGAGATAACAGTTGAACCTCATCAACAGATGCACTGATTTTTTCTGCAGCCTGAATAATACTCTCTGATGATCCAATTTCCTGTTTTCTTACTCTTTGATTATCATCTATGAAGAAAACAGAAGTTTTTGCACTTCTGATAATCTGATCGAGTTGAGATAGATCGGATCGTTGTTCTTTTTTCATATATCGATTCACATTCTTTTCTTCTATTCTGTGTGCTTCATCGACCAGGATAACATCCAGGCTATTTTCTTTAATTCTTTCCGGAACAAGGAAATATGGACTGATAAACAAATTTTTGAATTTTGAACCGACAAAATTCTGTAATCCCTCTCTGAATGGTTTTGATTTACAAACCAGTAATGTGGATCTTTGCCGGCGCGCCAGGTCAGCGATAACATTCAGGGCAATGATGGATTTTCCGGTTCCAGGTCCGCCTTTTACTATAATGATGGATTTTTTATTATGTTTTTCTGCCTGTTTGATTTTAGCCCGGATCAGGTTCCTTGCAAGCAACTGCTCGTTTAAAAGCGCATACTGTTTGCCGTTAACAATAACATCTTTGATATTATCCAGCAGTTTTTTTGAAGGCCTGATCCTGCTGGTCATAAACCTGTTAAATATCTCTGTTCCGCTTCCTTTTTGGAGCAGCTCCTTCAATTTTTTTGATAATAGATTGACATCTTCTTTGCAGTAAACTGGGAATTCACTTAATAGATTGCTATAAACAGTGTCGAACAGCCCAGACTTATCCTCTTTGCTATAATTATGGCAATAACTGCAGCTTGTAAGCCGGAGCGGCGGTTCTGCTTCAAATTCTTCAACGAATTCAAGAAGATAATTATGATAACCTTTTACCTGCTGGGCAGGATGGGGGACTCTTCTTTTTGCACCACCGGTAAAGGTCTCGACAAAATTC
Organism: Bacteroidales bacterium; assembly: GCA_016926235.1. The sequence continues at coordinate 2,136 of JAFGOZ010000172.1, forward strand.
CCTTCAATACTGGTAGATTCAACCAGATCCCATTGTTTTAGTTCAATTAAAAGGATATTATCATTTGAATTCTCATCTTTCCCATAAAGCAAGCAATCAATTCTGCTTTGATCATTGTAAGGCACAAAATATTCAAGAGCGATATGTGTATCTTTGATACCTGAAATTTCAATTATGTCTCTGAGACGAGACAACGAATTTTGCCAGGAATGGTATTCACTTAAACCTGCTTTTCTTCCGGAATAATAGTAAAAGTTTTTATTCATCTTATCTGCAAGCTTATTCATTCTATCAAGCTCACAGAATTCAGCAGTATTTCCCTGGTATATCAGCACGATTTAGAATTCATTATATTTTTTCGAGGAATTTTTTGATTTTTCAACCGGATATTTTCGGTTGTTCTGCTCGATTTTTTCATGGATTATTTCCTTAATATCCAATCCACGTTTATGCGCTAGTAATAATCCGAATATAAATATATCAGCAAGTTCCTCCTTAATTTTTGTCTTATCAACAGCCTCCGATTCCTCGACAGTTTTCCAGAGGAATAACTCGTTTAATTCAGCTGCTTCAATGGATAAAGCAAGAGCGAGATCCTTGGAATTATGAAATTGTTCCCAGTTTCTTGCGTCACGGAATTTTATGATTTCGTTAATTAACTTATTCATAACATCCTATATTGGTTCATAACAAATTAAATATTCAATAAAAAAAATCTCAATTATAGTATAGATACTGCAAGTATTTCTACTACTTCATTAAAAAAGTTGTCTATTTAATAACAACGTTCATTAATTCAGCTAAAGAAACTGAAAAGGGAAGCGGTGATCCTCTAAAGCGAGAATATGTATTCAACTTTGTTATATCCCAGTAAATATCTCTAAACTCATTTTCAAGTTGATCTTCAATTTCAAAAACTAAATAAAAATTATGATTTGGAGCAGGGTAATTAATTTCTATCAAGTCTTCCCTAGAGAAAATTCTAGGACCATTTATTTTCAATTTAAAAAGCTTACTAGTATTAGTTTCATTATAAGTATGTAATAAAAGATATCGTGCTCCAATAACTTTTGAACTTAAATGTATTGATCCTTTTATAAATCCGATCCTGGTATTATATAAATGCTTTGATTTAATCCAGCTAAGCTGATCTTGATTTTTATAATACCCAACTAATACAAATATATCATTAGGTAATAAATCTCTGTTTTTTCCATGTGTTTCAGGCAATAACTCTCTTACTTCTTCGCTATTTTTATCTCTAAAGATTTCATATGTTCTATGAGCAATTCTCTCCCTCTGAGAAGCTCTATTCATAAAATGATCAACCACTTCTTTAATGAAAGACTTTAACTCATTTTCTCCTGTATCTGTTTTAGATGGTCTAATTGGAAATGCTCCAAGACCAGGAATAATTTCATGAAAACCTCTTCTTTTAATGGTCTGATCACCAGGATATAATATATATGCTCCGCCAGTTCTTCTAATAGCATCCTTATAAGAATGCATTTTTAGAAGGTCAACCCTTTTATAAGTTCCCCTATTTTGTTCATTTTTTTCTTCATTAAGATCAATCTCTTCGCTTAAAACCTTACTTAAATCCTCAATCTTATATTTTGCATCAAAATGTATATGTACGATTAGTTCTTCATTTTCAGCATCTGTCTGACTAACTATGTCGTAAGGCCATATTGTCAAAGTGTAATCTGGACGCATTCTCCTTGTCCAACTTCCTCCTTTGGGATAATTTTGATCTCCACTAAATGTCCTATTATAACTAAACTCAATATTAAGCTTTCTTGAATATCCTTGATAAATGCCCTTTACTGCAATATGATTTCCTTGTTTAAGTTGTAATCCTAAACCATCTTCAGTTTTAACAATTAAATCTTCGAGACTTTTTGATTCAAGCTTAAAGATATCTTTTATGATTTCAAGAAGTTTAAAAAATAACCAATATTCATATAAAACAGCAACGTCTCTTTTACCAGCCTCATAGACATCATTACCACCATGCCATATTAATTTTGCTGCGAGATTAAACATTAACCACGATCTTAAAATCTCTCTATAACCTTCTTTACGCTGTAAAACTGGGCTATTAAATGGTAAGGTATCAAGTTCAGAGATTTCTCTAAAAATTGGATTACTTAAATGTTGTTCAAGTTTTTCTTCTGATTTGGTTATTTCTAAAATATTTAAATCATTAGCGTTAATCTTTGTTCTTAAATAACCTATAAATGACAAGAAACTATTAAGTACATATTTGACAAATCTATTTTCTGGGGTATCAACTGTCTCGGTTTTTTTAGTAGTCCTAATTTGATAAGGAACAGAACTCATTATTTTGCTTAAAGAATGACCTTGCGGTAAATCAATTCTATTTGATAAACTTGTGAGTTGTTTTAATATTCTGTTATTCGGCTTTCGTATTTTTCTAATATCACTGTCACTTTCTATTTCGCGCCATCTTGTAACGGGAGCAGACAATACTTTCAAAAATGAATCATTAAATTCTTCTGAATCTAAAATTGATTTCAAAAATGTAAATTGCTGATATAAAGTTTTTGAATCCTTGTTGAAGTCAGGTTCGAAATTCTGAATAACAGGTGAAGTATGTGTCAATAGTAAATCAGTGCATTTCTCGGTTATTTCACTAAGCATTATTCGATAATCTTCTCGGTATGTTGTTTTTATCGAAATTACTTCTACTCTGACATCAATACTTTCAATAAAATCATATACTTTCAAGATAAGTGTTCCTACATAATTATTTGGACTTATTCTTCCTGAGTTTGTATTTATATTAGATTGCTTTACAATATCTTTTATATTAGATTTAAGAGAATAATTTTTATCTGAAATGATATATTCATAAAAGCATCCTTCTTTAATTTGAAACCTGGACTCCCCATTTAATTCAGCTTCAAAATCGCTTATTTCAATTATTGTATCAGGCTTTTCTCCAATAATCTTTAAAAAGATTTCTCCTGATTTTGTAAGAATCGGTATATATAATGAATTCTCAGTCATTGTGAATTAAGCTTCTGCATAACTTGAAAAGCCATTTTCAATTAGTTTCTTGTACATCCTTGCGATCTTTTCATAAGATACAGGATGCTTAGAAATTTCATTAATTTTTACATCATCATCAATGTTTAATAGATCTTCAATTTTGAAATTATTACCATTCTTTAATTCATTTTTTAGACATAATGTTGCTAATGTTTTCAAAACTGGTTCTAATTTGCGGCGAGATCCATGAACTTTTGGAAGTAACTTCTGCATAATAGCAGCATCTATTATTGAATTTATCTCCCAATTACTTTCTATTCTATTAATTACGGCTGCAAACCTTGTTATTTCTGAAGCACTTCGATAACCAAATTCTGCACCAACCTTTTTCAGCTCTTTGAAAAAATTAAGTAAAGATATTTGGAGGTCTTCCATGTTTGACGAAATAAGTTCTCTATTTTTAGATATATTCAGAAAGCTAGCAGACATTAATGAACCAGCTCCTCTAATTTTTTCAAGATTTATATTGAGATTCTTCTTTAAGTAATCTTCCATTTCAACTGGTGACACTCTAAATTCAATAACATTTGCTCTATCCAGAACTTTGGGACTAAACATGTAAGTCGTTTCATCAACATTTACTGTTCCTATTACAAATAGATTATCAGGCAATTTTATTTTTGATGGAACATTATCAAGCAAATTCAAATAAGGGTGCAATGAAATAGGTTCTCCAGATTCCATACAACTTAAGAAATCTGCAAAATACCTTTCTACATGACTTAAATTCATTTCATCAAGAATTAAAAAGAACGGTTTTTGAAGATTTTCTGGTTTCGCAGCATTAATAATTAAATTCAATACTCCGTTGTCAGGTAATACATACCTTCCTTTCTCAAGAGCATTTGGGTATCCTAGCAAGGGTTCTCTATTAGTCCAGTCAGCACCAATAGGTACAAGACAAATTTGGTTTTCATTAGCACATATCCAGGAAGAAAATATTTGTGCAAGTTTTGTTTTACCAGACCCTGATAATCCGGTAAGTATAACAAATGGTTTTGTAAGAAGAGCACCAATAAATCTAACTAATAAATTGCTATTAAAATAAAAACCAGAATCAGTAAAGTCTTCTAAAGCTTGTTTTATATCAAAATCTTTTTCTGGCATGATGCCTTCTATTATTTCCTTTACATATGGTAGATTCTTTGATGTCATTTTAAAATATTCACGATTTATTAATGATAAGAGTTCTACAGGACAAGGGGTTAAATAGGCACCTTGTCTTAAATTTAAGTCTTTATTATAAAATACTTCTGAATTAACAGCAATTTTGTCGAGTGCAGCTTTATTTTTATTATTTAAAATTTTAGCTCTATTAATAGTTTGTTCAAGCTTTAAATATTTCTCTAATTTTATTAAATAAGCCGGACCTGGCCATGCTGTATCTTTTAAACCATCTGCCGGAATAGCTTCATTCTCGACTATGGATATACCTGAGAAACCTTCATTATCCGTTAAATGTAAAATGACATCTCCTGCCCTTACAAAACGCATATTTTTATATATATCTGCTCCGTTATCACCGGTCTGTGGTGACCATAGGGCTAATCCTATTGCTCTATCGCCCTCAATTCTATCCATGTTTCCCTTAACTAAAGTCTTTTCAATCCAAACCTTTTTATTATTCTTTGATGATTCTTCTATACCTATCAATTTTATTAACTTTCCAACATAATCCTTATACTTTGTAATATCTGTTAGCGTTTTTTGAACAATTGGGTGTTCTATTTCTTCCCAGACGCCTCTTTTTGTCCACTTAACTTTGCGAATATGGTAATAATCTTCTCTTGAAGTATCATAACTATATTCTCCATCAACAATCCCAAATCCTAAATAATTTTTTGTCCCTCCTTTAGCTATTATTATATCTCCTTTCCTCATAACATGTAAAAACTCCCAAAATGCAAGTGCATCATTTTTGAATGATTGTTCGCTTTTGTGGATTTCTTGTAATTTCTTTGATATGTCTTCCTTTGATGTAAAGAATCTTAAATCATCAGTTTCGTTTGTACCTATACCAATTATACCTTCTTGATAATACTTATCCCAATATTTTGCATTTCGGCCTGGTGCATAAAGCCAATATCTCACTTTTTTTGTAGGATTATTCTCATTTTCTTTCTGTTGATCATTTTCTGATACTGCATATTGAGTAAAATCTTTTTCAGATCTCCATAAGTTTCTTAACTCATTAGAATAAACAAAACATGAAATTGTCCTACAATTAGTAGATATTTCTGCTTCATTAAACTTTATCTTTATCAAATCCGCTGTTTTTACAATTTGTGCTCCAATTGTGTCATTAGTTGGACTATAATCTATTTCAAGACTTTTTATAAGCTTAAATCTGTCATTAAGCGAAACTATACTTAAATTATTAAATGGATCATAAGCAGCTATCAAGCAGTTTATTGCGTTACCACTCCTCCCCGTGAGATTCTTAATTCTACCTTGATTCAATTCATATAATTCATCAATTTTTATTCTTCTTTCTTCAGAAGAATTAGTTTTCAAAATAATGTCTATACATGCAGAAAGTGTTTTGTCTTTTCTTAGTTCGCGGAATATTGTTCTTGATTTAACCTGCGGAATCAATAGACTTGCAATGGCTTCAGTATCCTTTGTATTTCCCTTACCATGAGAATCTAATATTTTAATAACTGCATCCAGTTCATCATCAGTGAGTTCCATATCACTTGCCTTAATAATTCTTTCATTCCAGAACTTTCTAAATCTTAGACTTTGTTCCTCCCAAATTTTATTTTTAACTCCCTCTTGATAGTTAATCAGGAATGAATTAAATAATTCTTTTAAATCTTGGTTATTCATATTTATCTTTTTTTATTTCGTTATTATAAGTAAAATTAATGATTGTTTCAAAAATTACAATCTTACACCTCCATTGGATTTTTCCTTTAAAATGAGTTCATCTATCTGGAACAACTAAAAATATCATTCTGAATTTGGATGAGCTCTTTAAATAGGATTTGTAAATCAAATTACTTTCAATAAAATGACTTAATTTTATCTGCATCAATGATTATTTTCTTCTCACTTTTTCCCATTCTCAGCGCTTTCATTGTCAACATCCACACCAATATCCTGCATCAGGGTAACATAATGTGATTCTGATATTTTACCTTCATCAAAAAGCTTCCTGGCGATGATCCCATAATTTCCGATCACTAAGCCATGGTTGCCCGGCAGATACAAAGAAGTGTCAAATCCATAACGCCTGGCTTCCTTTACAATATCAGATTTGAAACTTTTATATTTGTCTGTATCGATCAGATCCAGACTATCCAGTCTGTACAATAATGCCGTCCTCGAACAGCCATAGTATTGCTCAATTCTTAATATGGTCGGAAGTCCAATACTATTCCGCTTTCTTAACTCACTGTCCGGTATCAGTTCCAGCAATCCCTCTTCAGGCATTAATAAGTATGAAGCAAAACGATCGGCATTATATTCTGTCCGGTTTTTCCTGTTAAACTGACCTGTATTGCAGGTATGCGTAATAAAATCTTCCTGGACAAACAAATGATATAACTCATGGCAGATAGTGAAATTTTGCCTGCCGACAGGATTATTGGAATTGATTAGCATGAATTTGTTATCCCCTGTTTTGAAAGACATTCCTGAAAAGGTTTCACTCAGGGGCTTATAAATTGTAAGGATATTTTGACCTAATAACAGGCTTTTAAACTGAATGGGATCTTTCGGACCAATATTAAGATCATATCTTAATCCGGTTGCCCTTTTCTGCAACTGATAATCAATTTTCATTTTTTGATTTTATTGCCTGAATTTTCAAATAATTTTTTACAATCCTGTTGAAGTCGCTGACCTGTTCAAGATCCGATTTAGTTAAGCCCTCTGCTCTGAAAGCAAAAGCCTGATCTGCCATTGCAATTTTCTCATCTTCTTCCAGGAGATTAATTAATTCAACTCCGAACAGATCAGAGATCTTTTCGAGCATTTCCAGATTTATTTCTCTCTGCCCGGTCTCCCAATAACTGATCATTTCTCTTGGTACACGGAGGAAATCAGCAACTTCCTGCTGAGACATCAAAAATCTCTCGCGATATGCCTTAATATTCCTTCCAGCGCTTTTTGATTTCATAGGTTATGTTTTATTGAAAATTCATTAACGACATATAATTAGAAATGTTACATAAATATATATAATTATATTTTATTATTCATATGTAACATAATTATT
>JAFGOZ010000173.1 GCA_016926235.1 Bacteroidales bacterium
ACCTCTGATATTTCTTTCCCATTAGCCGTTATGGTGAACAAAAGGTTACAAAAAATGTAACTTAATGTATACTGTTAGAATAGTATGCAAGGAATAAAAATATTAAGGGATACTTTAGATCGTCTCTGTGATTATGATCATTATTTATTTTCCTCATCTGATTTTAAATCTTTATTTCCTGAAATGGGAGAGCAATCCTTCAAGACATTATTAAGCCGGGCACAGGCCGGGGGAGTCTTGAAACGTGTGTGCCGGGGAATATACCTCTATGATCGAAAAGGTTTTCCCGGAGGAGAAGTTCTGTTTCACACCGCATCCAGATTGAGAGCCAACCATTTCAATTATCTCAGTCTGGAGTCCGTTCTGAGTGAAGAAGGTATTATTTCGCAAATTCCCATTAATAGAATAACGCTGATGAGCAGTGGTCGATCAAATATTATCGACTGTGGAAGATGGGGCGCCATAGAGTTTATCCACACAAGGAAAAAGCCGGAAAACCTGATCGGCAGACTAAAGTATGATAAAAAAAGAAGACTTTGGAAGGCTCAAAATGATCTGGCTCTGGAAGATTTAAAGGCCGTTGGGAGGAATCTCGATTTAATTGATCGGGAAAGGATTTATGACACTTTTTGATATTACAGTTGATGAAGCGCTTGCCAACCAGAAGGAATATTCAGCATTACGGTTTGTCGTGGAAAATAAAAATTGAAACCAGGCCGGAGAGAGCCGATATGCCCAGTCAGAAAATACATCTGGTTATCTGTTCTCTAAACAGTTATGAACGGGAACCCCGGATGCTGTTGAATCACTATAATGTTGATTTGGGAACCGGCGGTTTGATTGTTCAGGCTCAGAGCCGTAGAGAGATCCTGACAGATAAATATATTGCTTTGGGTTTGCGGCCGAACAGAATAAAAAACCGTGATCTCTGGGATATTCTTTGGCTTGGGCAGGCAAATATCCGGGCCGATTCTTCTCTTCTTAGGAAAAAACTGGGAGACAGGGACCGGAATGAACAGGATTTTATTGACCTGATGAATTCCCGTGTCGATTCATTAAGACCTGATTCTCCCGCCCATAAAGACTTTGTAAAAGAAATGGCCCGTTTTCTACCGCAGTCCATTGTAAAGGAAACGGTTGAATCATCCGATTTCTGGAAATATCTGTCCGGCAGGATTCAGGAGGAATGGGGAAATTTGCAAATGGACTTATCGGGGAATAATCGCAGCCGGGATTTTCGAATGTAAGCTGATTCATAACCGGGATTGAGGGGCGGAATAGAATAAATCCGATTTACCGGTAATATTGAAGCGGCAGGCTTTACCAGGCTGGTGGTTCCGCTTACCGTTTTTAATTATCCTGAAGGGGTTACAACAGGTATTTTATCAATCCCTTAACGCTGTACACCGCATAATATCGGATAGATGTGATTCGGGAAAACCCGAAAATTTCCCGGTACATTTTCCAGTGGCGCCTGGCCATCTCCAGCTTGTTGTTCGTCAGCGACTCGTTGTGAATCCGCAACCGGAAGAGATCCTCTTTCATCCCTCTCGCATCGCCGAAATTTTTCAGAATTTCCAGCCAGAAGAAAAAATCATCCTTAGATAAGGGCAATTCGGGATTCTGGCGGATTTCCCCCACTATGGTGCGGTCGAACATGGCCGAGGAAGCTGGAATGCTGTTCGATCCTATCAGTTTTTTATAGCTTACCTTTGCGGGCACGGGGATCCTGAATCTGCTGATGATTTTTCCCCGGCTATCGATTTTCCGGAAGGACGTATAGCTGAGGGGAACCTGCCACTTTTCCATAAAGGCGATTTGTTTTTCCAGTTTGTCGGGAGTCCACAGGTCGTCGGCGTCGAGAAAGGCTATATAGCGGCCTGCCGCCGCATCCATCCCTTTGTTTCTGGCAATGATGGGGCCGGAATTCTGCTCAAGGCAAAGAAGAGTGATGCGCGGGTCTTTTTCCGCCAGGTCCCGGCAGATATCCCTGGTCCCGTCAGTCGATAGGTCGTCGATTATAACCCATTGATAATCCCGGAAGGTCTGTTCCGCGAGGCAGCCCGCGGTTTCTCTGATGAATGCTTCTCCGTTATAAACCGGCGTTATAACGGAAACCATTTTGCTGTATGTCAAGTTTTCCTCGTTTGCCTTGCATGTTAGATAATAAATTTTACTTTATCATATTGTCGGGAATAATTAAACCGTTATTTCCCCGATAATATTGAAGCGGCAGACTTGTTCCTCTTGTTAAGTAAGTTGGAATTCAATAGATTTATATTATGGAGCTGTCCGTGGAAGCCTTTGCAGAAATTCTTGAACAGGAACTCGAAGAAGCCGTTGAGGTAAAGAACAAGAAATCCTTTCACCGCTTTATTCTTATATTAACCCAGAATGTCGTCAGCCGGACCAGACAGGAAGAGGACCATTCGACCCTTAAAGATGATATTCGCGAAGTTCGCAGCGATATTAAAGAGTTAATTGCCGTTATGGAGAAACGCTTTGAAGCTGTCGATAAACGCTTTGAAGCAGTCCAGAAGCAGATGGACGATCGCTTTGAGTCTATGCAGAAGCAGATGGACGATCGCTTTGAGTCTATGCAGAAGCAGATGGACGAGCGCTTTGAGTCGATGCAGAAGCAAATGGATGAGCGCTTTGAAGCGGTTCAGAAGCAGATAGATGAACGCTTCAATGCCGTGGACAGGCGGTTTTCCATGATGTTCGCTTTTATGAGCGTCGGCTTTACCATGCTGGCGGTTCTCTTCACCGTTTTTAATCACCTCTGATATTTCTTTCCCATTAGCCGTTATGGTGAACAAAAGGTTACAAAAGCGCAACTTAATGGCTTCATATTATGAAGCATTTAGGAAAAATCCCTATAGCCTGTATTGTTTATCTCCTGTATAATCTTTTTCGTGTTTACGTTGCAGAATCTCGCGTGGAAGAAGTCAGGCCGTCCCGAAGGGACCGATGAGCTGTACTACTCCGCTGAAAATATTGAACCGGACCACAATCAAATTGCCCTGAAAGAGAAAGGGTCTATCGACTTCTTCTCCTATTCCAATATCTTCAACTGGAAAAAATGGTATAAATACACGGGTTTGAAAGCTCTCTCTCTCCATATCGAGGGAAAAGGCGATATCCGGGCTGTCGTTTCCGCCGACGGAAAGGAAATTCTCAGGGGAGCCATCGATGAAACGGGGCTTCTGGATCTGGAAATTCCCTTCGATTACAGAGAATCGCTTTTATCGGTCAGACTGGAAAGCGACTGCGGCGGTTCCTTCGTTTCAGGCCGATGGCAGTCCGCTGACCGGGACGGGGAAAGAAATCCTGTCAGAATTGCCCTGGTTTTCTGTACATTCAACCGTGACGACTATTTGTTCCCCAACCTGCAGCTGCTGAAAGACCATCTGCCTGAAAATTACGGGGTTTTCGTTGTCGATAACGGCAACCGGATACCCGCCGATTCTGTTACATCCCTGGGGACGGGTTTCCGCATTTACCACAACAACAACACGGGGGGAAGCGGCGGTTTTACCCGGGGCCTCGTCGAAGCTTTGCGCGATGAGGAAGATTGGACCCACGTTCATTTTATGGATGATGATGTGGTTATAGAAATCGAAAGTCTTTTGCGAACGGTTTCCTTTCTTTCTCTATTGAAAGAAGATTTTAAGGATTTTTTTCTCTCCGGATCGATGCTTCGATTAGATAAGCCGTGGATTCTCCATGAAAATACAGCAATGTGGACGGGCATTCGGATCTTCAGCCATAATAACGATATTGATCTCCGCAGAAGGCATAATGTTTTGCACAATGAAATTGAACCGGAAGGAGCTAACCATTATGCTGCCTGGTGGTATTGCGTTATTCCATTAGTGGAGGAGATGCGTTCCGATCTGCCTTTTCCTTTTTTCATATATGGCGATGATATGGAGTATGGGCTTCGAAGGGCTGGTGGTATTATTTCCATGAATGGAGTCTGTGTGTGGCATGAGCCCTTTGAAAAAAAATTCAATGCGGTTCTGAAAAGTTATTTCCTGAGTAGGAATCTTATGATTGTTAATACGATGCGGAGCGAACGGTTTGGCTTTTCGCACGTATGGGGCAGGACTTTTATTAATTTTCTTGTACAACTTTTTGTTCACGATTATGTTTCGGCTCAGTTTGTTCTGGATAGTCTGGTGGATTTCCTGAAGGGACCAGAATACATCATGAAATGTGATAGCGTAGCTATAATTGGAACTAAAAATGGGGAAGTTAAACCTCTTATTCCTGCTGACAAAGATGCCGCAAAAGGTTATTATCCTATAAAATTAAACAACAAAAAGAACAAAGCGCCTTATTATTTTGTAAAAAAAAGAATCGTGGCTTATGATTATAATAATGCTTATATGGAATTGAGAAAGAGATCTCTGATAAAGGCGGTCCGGTTAACCGGTCGCTTTCTTTCTCTGTCTGTAAGGCTCGCATTCCGATACGGAGAGATAAGAGATTCCTATAGCAGGATAAAACTGGATATTGAATACTGGGATACTGTAAATATCCCCGGAGAACAACATGCTTGAAAATGTAGATGCCGTTATAGTCGGGGCCGGTTTGGCCGGGCTCGTTACCGCAGAGAGACTCGCTTCCCGGGGGAAGAGCGTTCTGATTGTGGAAAAGAAAAAGCACATTGGAGGGCATTGTTACGATTATCTGAACGAGTCGGGGATTTACGTCCATCAGTACGGTCCCCATATTTTTCATACGGACAATGAAAAAGTCTGGGATTATCTCTCGGGCTTTACGGAGTGGAATTTCTACGAGCATAAAGTCATTGCCATGATCGACGGCCAGGCCGTTCCCCTTCCTTTTAATCTGAACAGCATGGAGAAGCTGTTTTCTCCCTATCTCTACGAAAAACTGGAAAAGAAGCTGATTATGGCATACGGCTACAACAGCCGCGTTACCATAATGGAGCTGAGGAAAGCCGAAGATCCGGATCTGCAGTATCTGGCCAATTTTATTTATGAAAAAGTCTTCCTCAACTACACCATGAAGCAGTGGGGCGATGTAAAGCCCGAGGATATCGACGAGTCTGTTTCCGGCCGCGTGCCTGTCGTCGTCTCGCGGGACGACCGCTATTTCCACAACAAGCACCAGGGGATTCCCATGCACGGCTACACGGCCATGTTCAACAAGATGATCGATTCGCCCAATATCCATCTGCTGCTGAATACCGATGTAAAGCACCTTCTGCGGTTCCGCGATGAGAAGATTTTTCTGAGCGACAGGGAGTTCAACGGGGAGCTGATTTACACGGGCATTATCGATGAGCTTTTTAATGAGGAGTTCGGCGAGCTGCCCTACAGGTCGGTTGATATTCTGTTTCAGGAGCACAATCAGCAGTATTTTCAGGAGAAGGCTGTGGTCAATTATCCCAATAACTACAATCTGACCAGGATTACGGAGTACAAGCACTTTCAGAAGAACCATAAGGACCTTCCCCACAGAACGACGATTTCCCAGGAGCTGCCGATTCCCTATGTGAAGGGGGTGAATAATCCCTATTACGTGGTCAAAACGGAAGAGAATCTGGAGCGGCACAGGCAATATATGAAAATGGCTGATAAGATTGACAATCTGACTATTCTGGGAAGGCTGGCTGAGTATAAGTATTACGATATGGATCAGATTGTGGCGGCTGCTTTGGAGAATTCGAAGCTGCTTTGCCGCGATGAGATTAAAGAGAAGCAGGTGAAAAATTGAAGGCCTCAATTCCTCATTGATTATGTACTGGTTTGTTGATTTTTATTAATTAATTGGACCATTTTATCAGCCAGTGCATTACTTTCTCCTGCAGGAAAAAACCAACCGTTTTTCCCTTCATTTATAAAAATCAGTCACACCGTTGAGTCTGGAACAAAGTACTTTTTTTCCACAAGCAAAATGTTCCAGAAGCGCTACCGGAGAGTTTTCAAACAATAGATGGGGCACGACTCCTATGTCATATTCTCCAATCCAGGATTCCAATTCTTCCAGTTTGTATCTTCCGTATGTTTGCAGTTCCGGAATTAAGTCTAGATAGGATTTATACATATCGGGTTGGGAGACTCCCCTTACGATGTATTGTGCTTTCCAGCGAGTGGTTTCCGGAATTAAGTTGAGGGCTACGAGAAAAAATTTCAAACCTTTTTGAGGTGCATCATGTTGCATGGGTTCCGGAAGATTTCAAAAGAATATTCTTAATCTAGAATTTATTAAAAAAACGAACTCAATGAGGTCTGATGTATTAATATTGCTGTAGTGTTCGATTTATTTAATAGAGGAATTGTCGGGAGCAAATTTAACACATTAGGATGTTTCTGTTGTTAGTATTTAGGTTAATGGGGAATTTGATCTTTTCAGGAATCTTACAGACTAGCACCATGCCTCCTGTGCTTTGTTAGAATTGATGATGTAATTAAAATTTTAATTCCTTAATGCGTGATGTATTATTGTTAAATCTTTTAAAAATAAGGTGGATTAGATTATTATACTTTTTTTATGGATTTTGATCCCCTCCCTTAAAACAGTACCATAACCTAGATTACTTTTCAGCTTCAAAATACAATGGAGGCTGAAATGAAAAAGATATTTACAGAAGAACAGATCGTCAAAATCCTGGGCGAGCAAAAATTAGGAAAACAGGTAAAAGACATTGCCAGAGAGTACGGAATCAGTACCAATACATTCTTCAATTGGAAGAAAAAATATGGTGATATGACAAAGCAGGAGATTGTTAAGCTGCGACAGCTTGAAGAAGAGAATGAGCGATTAAAGAAACTGGTAGCTGACTTTTCTCTTGATAATATGGCTCATAAGGAAATCATAAAGAAGTTCTGCGACCCGGAATAAAACGAGAGGTCGTTGACCATTTGATAAAGCATTTCGGGTTATCAACCAGACGTAGCTGTACTTGGCTCATATTGCCAGATCTACATACCTAAATACTCCCAAACCTAATGATGATGAGAGGATTATCAAAGAAGTCTATAAGATTTTAGAGAAAAGCTAGAAATACGGATGCGAGATGGTACATATGAAACTCCGTCAGAAGAAGATTTTTATCAATCATAAACGAACAGAGAGGTTATATAGAGAACAAGGGCTTCAGCTCAAGTCCAGAACCAGAAGAAAGAAGGTTACAGCAGTAGAGAGGCAACCTGTCGAACTGCCGGAAAATCCTGGAATAATTGGGGCTATGGATTTTGTTAGCGATTCAGTTGCTCATCGGAGGAAACTGAAAATCCTGACTGTCATTGATCCTGTGAGCAATAGATCGTCATTGATTCATCCTGCATTCTTTATAAATGGAAAAGAGGTTGCAAATCAACTGGAGATAGCAAAAGAAGAGCATGGAACACCTGAATATATTCAGGTGTGATAACGGACCGGAATTCAGGAGTAAAGAGCTAGATCAATGGTGTTATGAAAACGGAAGTAAGCTCGTTTTATCAAGACCGGGAAAATCAACGGACAACTGCCATATTGAAAGTTTCAATGGAACGTTTCGAAAAGAGTGTCTGAACTCTCATTATTTTTTATCACTAAAAGATGCCAGAGAAAAGATCATTGACTGGTGGGAAGAATACAATGTTGAAAGACCTCGGAAGAGGTTAAAAGGAATGACACCTTTAGAATATGAAGGTATGCTGAGAAAGCAGAAAAGTAATCCTATAATGAGCCCAGATATCGAGACAGAGTTTAAGGTGGATTCCTCCTTGATATAATTAACATGGAGGAATAGATTTACATCATGAAGAGGAAGACATACGACAAAAAGTTTAAATCCAAAGTAGCGCTTGACGCGATAAAGGGTGAGCTGACAATTCAGGAACTCGCCAGCAAATACGAGGTCCATCCCAACCAGATTACTAAGTGGAAGAAGCAGCTTCTGGAGAACGCAGAAGACATTTTTGAAAGACCGAATAAAAAGATAAAAGATCTGACAGATTCCGAACTGAAAGAATCTGAGCTATACAAGAATATCGGGCAATTGCAGGTTGAGAACCAGTTCCTAAAAAAAAAGTACAAGGAACTGTTTGGGCACGATCCGGAATGGTAGAACCGGAACACGATTCTCTTTCGATAAAGGCACAATGCGGGCTTCTTGGAATCAGCCGATCAAGCTACTACAAGCCTCATAATACGAATGAGGACTGGGAAATAGAGATGCTTAAGGCAATACTGGAAGAATTGACCAGGAGTCCATTCTATGGATACCGCAAAATTACAAAAGCGATGCAGAAGGAAAGAAATATCGAGATTACAAGAAAACAGGTTAGGAGACTCATGAAAAAGGCCGGTTTGAGGGCTATTTATCCCAAGAAAAACCTTTCTAAGCCGCGGAAAGAGCATAAAAAATATCCCTACCTTCTTAAAAATAAGAGGATTAGCTTCCCTAATCAGGTTTGGGCAACGGATATTACCTATTGTAAGCTGAACGGTTCTACGGTCTATATCGTTGCGATATTGGACCTGTTCAGCCGGAAAGTATTGTCCTGGCGGCTGTCAAACACAATGGATGTCAGCTTCTGCATCGGCGCCCTGGAAGAGGCCATTGCTTTCCATGGGATCCCAGCCATCTTCAACTCCGATCAGGGGTCGCAGTTTACCTCTGATGCGTTTATTGATGTACTGGAGTCTCACAAAATTCAGATCAGTATGGATGGCAAGGGGAGAGCTCTGGACAATATTTATGTGGAGCGTCTATGGAGGACCCTGAAGTACGAAGAGATCTATCTGAAAAGCTATGATTCCATGATTGAACTCAGAGAATCAGTTTCAAGGTATTTCAATTTCTACAACAGGGAAAGGTATCATCAGTCTCTGGAATACAGCACACCTGATGAAATATTCTACAGTGCATTTATGCCGGTTGAAAAGGCTGCATAATACGGGAGGGAATGCTCCTTAAACTTTCAAAAAAGTGTGTTGACAGATGGGCTCACTATATCCTACGAGGGTCGAACTTAGGGGTGAGGTCAATTTAGGTATAAAAAATGATAAAATTTTGCTTATGACGGAAGAGTTTATGATATATTTATATATAAGGAGAGGTTGACGCTCTATGGTACTTTTTCTATGATGGTTTACCTTATAGATCAATTGTACAGAGGTTTAATATTTGTCAATGAAGCATTTTAAGGGTTATCACTTTTTGTAATAATCTAAAAACTTCAATTTTATATGGATTTTCAAGCTTAAATATTTGCAATGGGAGGAGTGTGTCTATTGAGCATACTCTAATTGTTGAAAGATATCCTCTGGATTATATTAGAGGGAAATAATCCTTGTTATGTCGAGTATAGTGAGGAAATCCAGGAGAAAGATGAATGATATTAAACGCATACTGATAGGGTTTTCAATTAGAGATGCATGGATATTTAACTGAGAATTAATACTATAATATGGATGAAAATGCTGTGTCTGTATTGAAGATTAAGAGGTTTTATTGCATGCGTATTGGAGTTATATTATATGTTGAAACTAATAAAAAGATATTTTTTTGATTTAAAAAAATATCGACACTATATATCATATTCAGTTAAATCTAGTTTGAAAGCTGAGTTGAGTAATACTATACTGGGTTATCTATGGTGGTTACTTGATCCTTTACTTCATATGTTAATTTATACTTTTCTTGTTACAATTATTTTTAACAGAGCTACACAGGGTTTTCCTGTTTTTGTTTTTTGTGCTTTATTGCCTTGGAAAGTAGCAACTACAACTATGACAAAAAGTACATCCTCTGTAAGAGAGAACGGAAGTATAATAAAACAAATTTACATACCTACACTATTACTTTCCTTGATAACATTATTAACCAATTCAGTCAAATTATTGTTTGGTTTACTGGTATTATTTGGAATGTTGTATTTTTTTAAGATCCCATTCAGCTGGCATATAGTTGAGTTTATTCCAACTTATTTAGTATTTTTTTTCTTGTATTGGGGATTTGCAATGGTGCTAACGCATCTAGGTGTATTATTTTATGATATGAGAAATCTAATTAATTATATTATAATGTTTTGGTTCTATTCTTCTCCTGGTATGTGGAGTTTGGATAGGTTTCCTCAAAAATATATGAACATTTTAAGAATTAATCCTAATGTCACTTTTTTTACTAGTTTCAGGAATATATTTATGTATCAAAAGTCACCAGAGTATGAGTGGTTGGCTATTTGGATGTTCATTGCAATAATTATTAATGTTTTTGGAATAATGATATTATACAAATCAGAAAAAAATTATACAAAGGTTATTTAGGATGAAGAATATAGTGGAGGTGAACGATGTTTACCTGTCATATAAATATACACAAGCCCAAGCATTAAAGCATTTTATTATAAATAGAAAAAAGGAGAAGAAAGTTAAATATTTTCAGGCGATTAAAGGTGTTTCTTTTAACGTTGAGAAAGGAATAAATCTTGGGATAATTGGTTCTAATGGTTCAGGAAAATCAACATTATTGAGATTATTAGCAAATACATTAGCTCCTGATAAAGGATCAATAGTAAACAACTCTCAATCTGTATCATTACTTAGCTTAGGTGTTGGTTTTAAGCCAGATTTAACTGGTCATGAAAATATATATATAAATGGTTTACTTTTGGGTTTATCAAGAACAGAAATCGATCAGAAGATGGATGAAATAATTGATTTTTCCGAATTAGGAGATTTTATCTATAATCCTGTCAGAACATACTCATCGGGAATGAAATCGCGATTGTCTTTCTCAATAGCTATTAATGTAGATCCTGACTTGTTAATAGTAGATGAGTTATTTAGTGTTGGAGATGAACGCTTTAAAGAAAAGAGTTCAAGTAGAATGGAATCTATGTTAAAAGATAATAGAACAGTAATAATGGTTTCTCACAACTTATCTTCAATTGAGAGATACTGTAGTAAAGTTATTTGGATTGAGGATGGTAGGGTTTTCAAAATGGGAGAACCAAAAAATATCATTCCAATGTACAAAGAATATATGAAAATAAAGTAAAAAACGATTAAATGATACATGTTTAAATTCGTACGAATAACATTCCAACCCGTAGGCACCCCTCTGAGTATTGTATAATGCTCTTGTATACGATTCTTGAAGATCTCCAATTGGTGAATCCTTTCTTCAATTTTATATATCCTGTTTTTTTTCGCTCTGTGATTTTTCGTATTTATATGTTACCAGTGTAAAACTGGTATGCACAAACCCTTGAGACAGGAGCAGTATTAGAATATAATATTAGATGTGCGGCAAGGGTTTAGTGTAGCCATGATGCAAGTACAAAATAATGTTTTATTACTTTTGGCTTTACAGAGGCTATAAGGGAATTTGGTTGTACAACAGTTTGTAACTAGAAATCATATCATAAACTTTTATGATTTAGTGCTGTTTTCGACCCTTTTTTTTGTGCTTTATCAAAAAATCACGTTGTTATTAGATCTGCTTGCTTATTGCATCAGATTTTCAAATAGCAAATCACTATTTGGGACGTAAAGAAGAGAGTAGTATTTTGAAATCTGCTGATTACCTAACGTTATATGTCTCTAATTCGATTAATACAATGACAGGTGTAGGTAAATTTGATGAGTTGTTGATAAAAAAATTCTCTTCGATTGATGCTCCAATGGTAACATATAGTGAAAGATGTATATATCCACTCAGTTCAAAGCATTTTCATTTAAGCAATAGAGATGATTTAAAAAATATAACTCCGAGAGTTATAATAATAAACAGCTTAGGTTCTCATGAAAACTTGAAATTAATTAATACTTCTGAAAATTCTGTCAAAATTCTAATTGTTCATGAGTCACCAAGGCATTTTGGTCCTGAAAGTTATTCTAAATTGTCTATTGAAAAAGTATGTGAGTATTTTACTGAGTATGATAAAGTTGTTTTTGTTTCAAACAACTGTAAATCAGAGTGGTTTGAGCATATTAAACTGGATAGTAAAATTCAAACATACTTTATACCGAATTGTTGTGTAGAAGAGGAAAAAGCAAAAAAAATATCTAAGCAAGATAAAACTATTTTTCGTGAGCGGTTAGATCTTGAAAAGAATGATTTTATTGTAACATGTGTAGCTTCATTCCAAAAGCGTAAAGGGCAGGATCTGTTAATATCGGAAGTTTCAAGGATGTTACAATTAAAACCAAACTTGCAGGTGTTATTAATTGGACATATTAATGATTTTCAATTTTTAGAGACTCTAAAAGTGTCTATTAAGAAGAGAGGTTTAGAAGATGTGGTACAAATATTAGGGGAGAAAAAAAATGCCCTTGAATACATAGCCGCATCAGATCTGTTCATTTTACCATCCCGAGCAGAAGCAATGCCATTGACTCTGCTCGAAGCAATGCTAGTTGGCACCCCAATATTAGCTTCAAATGTTGATGGTGTACCTGAGTTGATAGAGTCAAAACGAGAAGGATTGCTATATAATCAGGATGATAAGGATGGATTATTTAACGCATTTGAATTTATGCTTAATGATGAGTTAAAGATTATTAACTACGTTACAAATGCTAGAAATAAATATTATAGTAGGTTTTCAAAGAATATTTTTTTAGAATCTTATCAAAAATTAATAATTAACGCTTATATGGAAAATGAAGATTTAATAGAGGACATTTATTGGTCTGAGAGAGTTGCAGCACTAAACAGTTCTTATTCGAGAGAATTTTATGAAATCGTCATAGGGTTAGGTTTTTTTACAGATGATTTTTTAGATTCGAAAATTTTATTTCTGAATAAGTTAGATGATAATTTTAAAAATTTGTTTCAATTTGCTCTAGAAGTATATCACTTAGATTCTTATGAAGATGATAAGTTTAAATCAGTAAATTCTTATAGTGACGTAGAAGGGCGGTTTGACTTTATATTTTATTATGATCAAAATGATACATATTACTCCTTGAAAAATCTAAGCTTTACCTTTGATAAATTTTTAAAATTATCTGGAGAGTTAATCATAATGTCTTCTTTAAAAAAAGAAATAATGAATAAGATCTATAAAAACGTACCAAGATTGATTAATGAACTATTCAAATCAAATATTTTTGTCAATGAAATGACTTCTTATTCAAAAAATTATGGGCTAAGATGCTCGCGTAATTTGAAATTGAGTGATGAAAATTATTTATTTAATCAAATAATTTCGTTAGAATCGACTTTTTTGATGAATATCAATTCTACAAACGATAATTGGACAAGTATTAATACAGTACGTGAATTGCGAGAACATATGGAGTATGTAAATAGTAAGAGTTTCCCTTATTATGTTAAAATAGTCAAATTTGTGCGAGCAAATCGTAGATTGACATTGATTTATAAATTTTTTAAAGATCGAAAAGATAAAAGAAAAAGTAAACCAACTCAAAAAGGAATGAACAATGGCTAAGATTTTATTGCTAAATCCAAATAAATGGGGGAGGGGTATCACGGCTATATGGATACCAAGTCATGCTTCAATGCTTAAGAGCCATGGCCATGAAGTTTTGTTATTTGATGCTACATTTTATAGAAATTGGACTTTCAATGAAGTGGCTTTTAATACCACTAACCAACAATATAAACCCACCAAGTATGAAGAATTGATAAAATGGAATACAGGGAATATAAAAGAGGACTTGAAGGGTACAATTGATACTTTTAAACCTGACATTGTTTTCTGGAGCGGCTTATCTTCTCACATACATGGAGAAGGAGAGTATGTAAATATTGAATATGGATATAATTTACTTGACGGTATTGAAGGTGATTTTTTAAAAATTGCGGGCGGGTTACAACCATTAGCTGACCCTAAAGGAATCTCGGAGAAGTATCCAAATATTGATATTTTATGTATTGGTGAATCTGAGATAAGTCTTTCGGAAATAGCTTGTAATCTCAGTACAAAAGAGTTTGATGAAGTTGCCGGTATTCTTGTAAGAAAAGAAAGTAAAATCATATTAAATAAGAAAAACACACTCATCAAGGATTTAGATATCATTCCACCCTATGATTACTCTGTCTTTAATAAGCAGGTATTTTTAAGACCATACAATGGAGCTGTAATAAATGGTGTAGATTATGAAATGTCTAGAGGTTGTATCTACACCTGTTCATATTGTGTTGAAACTGTTATTCAAAAATACTATGGATTTACAGAATCAAGTAAGTCTGGTGTATTAAAGAACTTTAAGCAATATCTGCGATGCAAAAGCGCAATAAGGATATATAATGAGCTTGCAAAGTTGAACCGTGATTATAATGTTGAGTTAATTAGATGTCAGGATACAAATTTTCTTACCATTGATAAGGAAGTCCTTAACGAGTTGGCAGATCTGTTTGAAGAAAATCCACTAAACATCAAGTTATACATAGAGACTCGACCTGAAGGGATTAACGACGATAGTGTTAAGTTACTTAAGCGTTTACAGGTTGATGGAGTTGGGATGGGTGTTGAAATGTCATCGGAATACTTTAGAAAAGGACGTTTACATCGATATACTTCTCAAAACAAAATCATAGATGCCTTTAATTTATTAAAAAAGTATGAAATTAAACGAACTTCATACAATATTATTGGAATTCCTGAAGAGACCGAAGAGATGTTACTTGAGACCATTCAGTTTAATCAAATTTTGAATCCAGATAATATGACTGTTGCTTTTTATTCTCCCTACCTTGGAACAGATCAACAGAAAATTGCTAATAATCAGGAGTATTTCGATGATTATCAGAGTAATGTTGATGGGCAACTTAGATCCTTAAGTAAATCCACATTATTATCAGTAGAATTGCTTGAATTTTATAAAAAGTACTTTGTTAAGTTAGTTCGTAATGGTATCGACCAACTTGGTAACTATAAAAAGCAAGAGCATGTAAGTTAAGGAGTAAATATGGAAAATAAGGAAAAGGTAATAATTGGTACTTGGTCCTTAAGTGGAGATTTTGGGAATGTTCCTTTATCTCAAATAGAGGCTGTATTAAATCGTGCTTATGAATTGGGATTCTATCAGTTCGATGCAGCACCAAGCTATGGTAATGGTTTTGTTGAATTTGCAATAGGAAAAATATTTTCAGGGAAGACTAGTGATCTAAAATTTGATACTAAAGTAGGAAATCATCCTTTTATAGGTAAATCATTCACTAACGACGACGTAAAAAGATCTGTTGATCAATCCTTAAAAAGATTACAAGTCGATATGATCAACACATTGTATCTTCATAATCCAAGAACAGAAGTTAAAGATTATGGCAAATTATTAAATCTGCTAAAGGATTTAAAGAGCCAGGGAGTAATCAATAATATTGGTCTAAGTTGCGCAAAGGGGTACGAGTATCCTTCGGAAGTTTACAATGAGTTTGATTACATTCAAAATGATTTTAATTTATTGTATGTTTCTTCTTTCGATAGTATTAAAAATAGTTCTTCAAAATTTGTTGCACGTTCTCCACTTGCTTCTGGAATCTTGTCTGGAAGATTAAGTGAAGATTCGACTTTTAATAACGATGATCATAGGTCAGGATGGTTGAAAGGTGAGCGTTTACTTTCTTTGATAGAACGTGTTAATGCTATTAAAAATGCTTTTCCCAATACGTCGATACCAACTTTAGCAAAGTTATTTCCATTAAATGTTTTAAATATTGATAAGGTGATTTATGGAGTAAAATCTGTTGAACATATCAATTCGTTAGATTCTGATATTCAAGATTCAAAAATCACTAAAGATGATGTTTCAAAAATAATAAGTATGTGTGAAAATGATTTTGGTCTTATAAATCAAAAGCACTTAGGTTATTAAGGAGTAAAAATGAAAGCCCCAAGAGTTATTGCGGAGATTGGTTGTAATCATAAAGGTGATATGCAAATCGCACATGAGATGATAAAAGTAGCTGCCAACTTTTGCAAAGTTGATGTTGTAAAATTTCAAAAAAGAACTAATAAGGAACTATTGAGCGAAGAGGAGTTCAATGCCCCCCATCCAAACCCTGCAAATAGTTATGGTGAAACTTATGGTGAACATAGAGAATTTCTTGAGTTTACTAAGGAACAGCATATTCAGTTAAAGGAGTGGTGTGAACAAGAAGGAGTAATATACTCTACTTCCACTTGGGATTTAACATCAGCAAAGGAAATTGCTGATTTAAATCCTGAATTAATTAAAATCCCATCTGCCTGTAACCTTGATTTCGAAATGTTAGGTTATTTGGCAGACAACTATAAAGGTGAGATCCATCTCTCTTTTGGAATGACTAGTAAAGAGGAAGAGGATCAAGTCGTTGATTTTTTTGAGAAAAAAGGTCGTGCCAAAGATCTTGTAATCTATAGTTGTACTTCCGGTTATCCTGTTCCATTTGAAGATATATGTCTATTTGAGATTACTCGTCTTAAAGAGAAGTTTGATGGTAGGGTTAAATCTGTGGGGTTTTCAGGACATCACCTAGGAATCGCCGCTGATATTGCAGCACTTGCCTTAGGTGCGGAAGATATTGAGCGACATTATACTTTGGATAGAACATGGAAAGGTACTGACCATGCAGCAAGTCTGGAGCCAGATGGACTACGTAAACTTACTCGTGATTTAAGAAATGTCGCAAAATCTTTAGATTACAAAAATGAAGATATTATAGAAATCGAAAAAATTCAGCGAAAAAAGCTGAAAAGAAAGGTCCTCTAAATGTTAAATGGGAAAAAGGTTGTAGCTTTTATACCTGTAAGAGGTGGGAGTAAATCAATACCCCTAAAAAATATAAAGGCATTTTGTGGAATGCCTTTGATTTATTGGAATCTAAAAGCTTTAACAGATTGCTCTCAAGTTGACTCTATTATAGTTGCGACTGATTCTAATAAAATTCGGCAGACTGTTAATGGTTTTAGCATGAGTAAAGTTCAGATTTATGATAGAAGCGATGAGAATGCTCAAGATCATTCAAGTACTGAAAGTGTAATGTTAGAATATATTGAAAATGCAAATCTAAGTAATGATTCCGTTTTCATGCTAGTACAGGCTACATCTCCTTTAACTCGTAAGGAAGATTTTGAAAAGGCTCTGAAAAAGTATGATGAACTAGTTGATCATTCTATATTATCTGTTGTCAAGTCCATGCGTTTTTATTGGAATGAAGATGGTACACCTATTAATTATGATGTCTTTAATAGACCACGACGTCAGGATTTTCATGGTACTTTAATGGAAAATGGAGCATTTTATATATCTGCAGTTAGTGCAATAATTGAATCAAAAAACAGGGTATCTGGTAGAATATTCCCATTTGAAATGCCAGAATACACGTCATTTGAAATTGATGAACCTGACGATTGGATAATTTGTGAATCACTTATGTATCGCTATAATTTGAAACGGGACTTAAAGAATATCAAACTTTTTTTAACAGATGTTGATGGTGTATTGACTGATGCGGGAATGTACTATACAGAATCTGGTGATGAGTTAAAAAAATTTAATACTCTTGATGGAAAAGGTATAGAGTTGTTAAGGAAAGCTGGAATCAAAACAGGTATCATTACAACGGAAAATACAAAGATCGTAGAGAATCGTGCTAAGAAATTAAAAGTTGATTATCTTTACCAAGGGATACATGATAAGCTTTCAATAGCAAAAACGATATGTTCTGGACTAGGAATTCAGCTTAATGAGGTTGCATTTATAGGTGATGATGTTAATGATACTGAATTACTTAGTGCTGTTGGTGTATCAGCAACACCTGCAAATGGTATAACTCAAAACAAGAATATTCCTGGAATTATAATCACACAAAAATCTGGTGGCTCTGGAGCTGTAAGAGAATTCGCAGAGATAATATTAGGAATACAAATTAGTTTAGGATGAAATGAATCGAGTCTTTATATGTAATACCCCGTATCATGTCTTTAGTACGTTAATGTTTATTTATAAAGATAAACTAAGTGTTAATGATCATTTAGTCTTAACAGATCATTTTTATGACTATTTGTTGTTGGCTGAAAATATTAAAAAGTTTAATAATAAAATTCATGTACACTTAATAAATGATAAAGAAAAGTCGTTAGTTTTTAATAAAGGACCTAGATTCCTTAGATATTTTAAAAATGCAAATATTCCTTTTTTTTATAAATTGGAATCAATAGATTTAATTCATACTCTTAATAAAAGTGAAATCTTTCTGTTTCATGATAGACCGTATTTATCAAAATATATCCTATCTAAGTATAATGAAATAAGTATTATTGAAGATGGTTTAATGAATTATGATTTTAGGAGATTAGGGCGACTTTCAAAACTAAAAAATGTGTTGTTTAAAGATTATCAAGTTATCGGACAGAGTCAAAAAATCAAAAAGATCTATTGTAAAAAAGTTAAATTGTTACATCCTTTTGTCAGATATAAGGGAATTCAGTATGACCCTGTATCAGAATACAGGATTCTTGCTCCTGAAGTTAAATACAACCTTTATTCAACTTTCCAAATAGAAATAGATAAACTAGTACCTCTTTTTACATCAAAAGGAAAAAATATATTAATTATCACTCAACCTCTTTCGGAGGATGGAATTATGAGTGAAGATGAAAAAATTAAGCTTTTTGCTGATATAGTAAGCAATAAAGATAATAATAAAATTTTTATTAAACCTCATCCTCGAGAGATTACAGATTATTCTAAAAAGTTTGCTAATATAATATTGTTACCCAAATTATTTCCATTGGAATTACTACTAAACAATAATGAAATAAAAATCGATAAAGCTTTTACTTATTATTCTTCGTCAATTGTTAATTCTGAGAATATTAAGGAAACTACTATTCTTAATGAATATTACAAAAAAAAAATAGATTCATTGAAGAAAAGCATAAAATAGTATTATCATTTAATTTTCTGTGTTTTTAGTGATCACAAAATGATTATTATGATTTTGAATTTGTTTGTAAAGATAATCAAGGGGGGATGAAATGTTAGAAAATGAAATTGCAAGGTGAGGATGTAAATCTGAAAAGATTTTTGAAACTATGTTATAATTTCTTGGAAACCATCAATTTCCCAGACTTTTACTAGTAATCTTCAGAATTACATCACGATCACAATTCCATTGAGAATGTTTTTCCATATCGGATTTGTTATCTCTATGATAGAAACCTGATTTGAGAGGCATTCCATTTCCTCTTCTGTAATCAAAGAAAGCCCGTTAACTGTGGGTCTGGTCAATTTGACTTGAGAATATGACGGATAAATATCTTGTACGATTTCATTAGAATATTATGGGAAAAGTCCTTAGAGGGAATTTTTATTGAAAAATCTGTGAACAGCTTGTTGATTTTTTAACAATGAAAAACAAGAATATAAAAGAAATATATGTTAAAGGAAGTTTTGAGTAAAGTTATGAAAGCAGTTATTTTAGCCGGTGGCTACGGGACAAGACTGGCTGAAGAGACAGATCTTATGCCAAAGCCCATGGTAAAGATTGGAGAGAAACCAATAATATGGCACATCATGAAAATTTATTCTCATTATGGAATCAATGATTTTGTTATTTGTCTAGGCTACAAGGGATATGTCATTAAAGAGTATTTTGAAAATTATTTTCTCCATATGTCCGATGTGACGATTGATGTGCGTCATGGAAAAATGGAGGTTCATAACAAAAAATCAGAACCCTGGAAGATAACATTGGTTGATACAGGATCTAGCACTATGACAGGAGCTAGGGTTAAGCTTGTTCAACCGTATATTGGAGATGAAACTTTCTGTTTGACTTATGGAGATGGTGTTGCAGATATCAACATTAAGGAGCTAATCAAATATCATAATAATCATGATAAATTAGCAACAGTGACAGCGGTTCAGCCAAGGGCTCGTTTTGGTGCTTTAGACATTAAAGAAGATCATATAGTGAAAGGATTTATTGAAAAGCCAAAAGAGAGTGCTTCTTGGATTAATGGCGGTTATTTTGTTATGGACTCAGGCATTTTTAATTATTTAGATGATCGAAATGATCTTGTTTTAGAGAGAGAACCTCTTGAAAAATTGAGTAAAGATGGTGAATTAATGGCATTTAAGCATAATGGATTTTGGCAGCCTATGGATACTCTACGAGAGAAGACAGAGTTGAATGGACTTTGGGAGTCAGCTCATTGTCCTTGGCGTGTTTGGTAGATAGAAATTGAGGAGATTAACTTTAATGGACTTTTGGAAGGGGAAAAGGGTCTTTGTAACAGGGCATACAGGATTTAAAGGAACATGGCTTTGTTCTTTGCTAAATTGGGC
This sequence comes from Bacteroidales bacterium, assembly GCA_016926235.1. Next base: position 20,269 of record JAFGOZ010000173.1, read on the forward strand.
AGGTGCGTCAGTTTATGGATATTCTCTCTATGACGAGAAAGATCATAGGTTTTTTAAAGAGGCTGGCCATTTAGAACGTGTCACCTCTACATTTGGTGATATCCGGGATTTTCTCAAACTTAAGGAGTCTGTTAAGTCTATTAGTCCTGATGTTGTAATACACCTTGCTGCTCAACCTTTGGTGCGAGACTCCTACAGAGATCCAAGAGGGACATATGAAATAAATGTAATGGGTACAGTTAACCTTTTGGATGCTATGCGTTCTGTAGAATCTATAAAAAGCGCTGTAATCATCACCACTGACAAAGTTTACAAGAATCAAGAACTAAGCAAAGGGTATACTGAAGAGGAGCCTTTAGGAGGCTTTGATCCATATTCCAGTAGCAAGGCTTGTACAGAGCTTGCTACTGGAAGCTTTAGAGACTCATTTTTTGGGAAAGAGAGAGCTCTAAATATAGCGACAGCCCGGGCAGGAAATGTCATTGGCGGTGGAGATTGGGCGTTTGAAAGGCTAGTTCCAGACTGTATTAGAAGCACTCTTAAAGGAGAAACTGTTGAACTTCGCTATCCTGGTGCAGTTCGTCCTTGGCAACATGTGCTTGATCCTTTAATGGGATATCTTATTTTAGCCGAAAAGCTCTATCTTGAGGGCGAAAAATATGCTGAAGCTTGGAATTTTGGTCCAGAAGAGAGTGAATGTATAAGTGTTGAAGAGGTTGTGAATCTCTTTTGTAATAAGTGGGGTGAAGATGCAAGTTATATCGCCCATCCAGATAACACCATGCATGAAACGACACTCTTGAAACTTGACTCAACTAAGGCTAAAAGTAAGCTTGGTTGGAAATCAAGCTGGACAGTTGAAAGTACAATTGAGTCTATAATTGAGTGGGTTAAAGCTTGGGATGCAACTGGAGATGTTCACTCCGTTATGGAGAAACAGATTAAACACACTGTTAGCAGATATAAAGGAAATTAAAAAATGTCTGAGACAAAGAAAGATAAAATACTAAAATTAGTAAAAGAGTACTATCAAGAAACTTTTGAAGTGACAAAAGAATTTGAGCCGGGCGACAGGGTAAACTATGCAGGTCGTTTTTTGATGAGAGAGAGATGGTCAATCTTGTAGATTCTGCTTTAGAATTTTGGCTTACCTCTGGACGATATAGCGATCAGTTTGAAAAAGAGCTTGCTCAGTTCCTCGATATAAAACATGTTAGCTTTTGTAACTCAGGTTCATCTGCGAATCTCTTAGCCTTTGCAGCTTTAACATCTTCTCAACTCGGAGAGAGAGCAATAAGAGCAGGAGATGAGGTTATTACAGTTGCAGCGGCTTTTCCAACAACTGTATCACCAATCTTGCAATATGGGGCGGTTCCTGTCTTTGTTGACATGACTATTCCCCAATATAACATTGATGTATCTCAGCTTGAAAGAGCTTTAAGCAAAAAAACTAAAGCAATTATGATTGCACATACTTTAGGGAATCCTTTTGATCTTATTGCTGTTAAGGCGTTTTGTGATCAACATCAACTTTGGCTTGTAGAGGATAACTGTGATGCTCTTGGTTCAAAGGTTCTCTTTGATGGAAAGATGCGTTATACAGGAACTATAGGGGATATTGGAACAAGCAGCTTCTATCCTCCTCATCATATGACAACAGGTGAAGGAGGTGCTGTCTACACAAATAACACCAAACTACATCGTATAATACAATCCATGCGAGATTGGGGTCGGGATTGCTACTGTCCCAGTGGAGTTGATAACCGATGTGGCCATCGTTTTGACCGGACTTTTGGTGAGCTCCCTAAAGGTTATGATCATAAATATGTTTATTCTCACTTTGGTTATAATCTTAAAGCAACAGACCTTCAGGCTGCTATTGGGTGTGCTCAGTTAGAGAAGTTGACGAGTTTCATTGAGGCTCGAAAGTTCAACTGGAATCACTTGCGCACGAGTTTGGAAGATTTAAAGGATGTATTAGTTCTTCCTGAGGCTTTAGAAGGGTCTGAGCCCTCTTGGTTTGGTTTTTTGATGAGTGTAAAAAAAAGTGAGAAGTACAACGCTGCAGACTTAACTGATTTTCTCGAATCAAAGAATATTCAGACCAGAAGACTTTTTGCTGGAAACTTGATTAAACATCCTTGTTTTGATGAGATTCGTGATGAAGAGTCGAAGTATCGAGTGGTTGGTGATTTGAAATTTACAGATAAAATTATGGGTGATGCTCTATGGGTTGGAGTTTATCCCGGAATGGGAGATGCTAAACTTAACTACATAGCTGATATGATTCATTGTTATTTCAATAATAATCAATGTAAACATTACAATTAGGAAGTTTCAATTATGAGTAAAAAACGTATTGTTATAACGGGTGGAAGTGGATTTATTGGTTCACATGTTGCTTCATATTTCTCATTTAAGCCCGGTATTGAGGTTGTTCTTCTCATCAGAGAGAGCTCTCATTTAAGTTATTTTGAACAAGCTTCCTCTAAGGTTTATCGTGTTGATTTTGATGATTATGAGACCCTGAAGGAGCTCTTTATACGTCTTAAACCTGAGGGGGTTATACATATTGCAGGTTCAACGCTGACTAGTGAGAGCCATCAAGCAAATGCTACTCTTATTAATACTAATATAGTCTGCTCTATAAACATACTGGAAGCAGCAGTTAAAGCTGGATGTCAGGCTTTCATAACAACTGGATCGATTTCTCAGCATTATGAAAATAAGAAGTACGCCCCAGTTAATTTCTATGCTTCAACCAAACAAGCTTTTGATGATCTTCTTAACTATTATGCTTCAGCAAAACTAATTCGGTGTGTTTCTCTTCATCTATCAGATTCTTACGGTGAGAGAGATAAAAGGGAGAAAATTTTAAACCACCTTATAAAAATCGCTAGAAGCGGAGAGAGCCTAGGGATTAGCCCTGGAGATCAATTTCTAGATTTGGTACATATTGATGATATCGCTCATGCATACTGGAGAGCTTGGTGTCGTTGTTTTGAAGAAGATGCAGAGACTCTTGAAGTGTTTCGTGTTTCATCTGACGAATCGATTACTCTCAAAAGCCTTGTCAAAAAAGTTGAGAGAATCACAGGGGTATCTCTGAATGTTAATTTTGGAGAAAAAGAATATCGTAATAGGGAACTTTTTATACCTTGGAAAGTGACGCCAATTCTACCTGGCTGGAACCCAAAAGTGGCTTTAGATGAGGGGATTGAAAGGGTTTTTAAGTTCTGTAAATCTCATTCTTAGAGTAACGTCAAGATGCTCAAGAACATATACACTAGATGATTATAGTGGACCCCGTTGTCAACACAGCTGTCTGAAAAAATAAGTTTGCTCAGGCAGCGTTCCAGTAGACTTCATCTGGGGTTAGA
>JAFGOZ010000174.1 GCA_016926235.1 Bacteroidales bacterium
TCAGGGTTCTGTAGAAGCATTTAGCTTTTTAATTTCAAAATATAAAATTTCTGATCATATTTACGCTATTGCAACATCCAGTATTGGGTATTTATATACTGTGCTTGGCAGGGAAAGAGAAGCTGTTGATATGCTAATTAAAGCTGCTATTGCTGATGTACAATCTTCAACTAAAGAAACAGTTGCTTTAAGAAACCTGGCAGTTTTGCTTTTTAAAGATGGCGATATTAACAGGGCATACAATTACATTAAAATTGCTCTTGATGATGCTACTTTTTATAACGCCAGGCACCGTAAGGTTGAAGTTGGTGCTGTATTGCCAATCATTGAGGGTGAAAGATTAAGAACAGTTGAAGCCCAAAAGAAAAAGCTCAGCAATTATTCCCTGGTTGTTTCTGTTTTATCTCTTATCATTATTGCATTTTTTGCTATTATTTTTATCCAGCTTCGAAGATTAAAAAATACGCGTAAAATTTTAACCGAAACAAATCATAATTTGAAAGAAATGAACAACAGACTCATTGAAGCAAATATGATAAAAGAGGAATATATTGGTTATTTTTTTAATATAAACTCTGAATACATTCAGAAACTTGAATCATACCAAAAAGCTATAAATCGTAAAATAATTGCCCGACAATTTGAAGACCTGACTAATATTATTAAAAGCAGCGATTTAGAAAAAGAACGTGAAAACCTATTTATAAATTTTGATAAAATTTTTCTGAAATTATTTCCGCGGTTTGTTGATGAGTTTAATTCATTTTTTCGGGAAGAGGATAGGTTTGTATTAAAAAAGGATGAGCTGCTAAATGCAGACCTGCGTATTTTTGCGCTAATGCGAATGGGAATAACCGATAGTGAGAAAATTGCTAAATTTCTTGACTTTTCGGTAAACACTATTTATACCTATAAAACAAAAATTAAAAACAAGATCATTGTCCATCGTGACGAATTCGATGATCTGATTATGAAAATTAAAGCCTTCTGATATTAATATTTGCACGTTTTGGGCTTTATTTCCAAAAAAGCCATGTAAAAATCGTTCTAATTTTATAATTTATAACAGCCGCAAATAAAAAAGGTGAATTTAGAACGATTTATTATACTTTCTGCCCATATTAATTCTATATTTTTTTAGTTGATCTATTTTGATAAGACTATAATTTTAAAGTAGTTATCTGTTTTTTTTATAGAATAAAATCTATATTTCATTTTTATAACTTCCCTTTGCCATAATAGCTTCCTAACTTTGTTTGAATTGAAATACTCTTTAATACAAATAACTAAATTTTTAACAGTTATGAAACAACTAAAACTTTTTTTATTTCTTATATTCATTTTGTTTATGTTCGCATTTTGCGAAAAAACAGATGATGGCGAATATGTGCCTCCAATAACCATTTATGAAAAACTTAATGGTACATGGGAATTAACCAGCGTATTACTTGTTGATGAGATTGCAGTGGCAAACTCAATGAGCCCGTCTGAAGTTGAATTAAAAACAAAGTTTAACTTCAGTACTTTTGGAATTGTATTTAATACAAGTAATTCTGAACCATCAACTTTTGAGGTTACCGGTACTTCTCCTGAATTATTTTTAAAAAGCGGATATTGGGATTTGGATCAGCCATATGTAAGGTCCGACAATAATCCTTCAAAAATTTATTTATATACAGATGAAGAAAAATCATCTACAATTGATTCATTAACATTAGTATCTATCCCGGGTGCAAAAGCTGAATTGGCATTTTCATTAATCCGGTCAGTTAACGGAACACCTTATGTGTCTTATCAATACTTATTAAAACAATCTAATTAATTAGAACATGAAGAATATATTTATAATAACACTTTTATTATTTGCTATTCTGCTTGAAATATTTCCGGCTGGAAGAATAGCAGAGATTTGGACACAACCGGCTGTTTTTAAAGCTGATGAACCTGTAACATGGTACTTTGATGTGTCAGGAACTGACCTCGATGGGGAACAAAATGGCATTTATTTATGGTCATGGTATCCTTCTGAACCCGATGCCGGTAACTGGAGCAATCCTTCATCTTTTGCTGCATTAACGCAAGTTGAAGGTAATATTTGGAAAATTGATTTAACTCCGACTATATATTATGGTATGTCTGCCGACCAGATTTCTGCTTTTTACGGATTATTGAAAAATGCTGATGGCTCAAAGGTTACTGATGCTTTTGCACCTGACCAGGAACCTCCAAATGATATTCAGGTATACGATCTTGCAACAATTAAAGGCACCGCTGTACTAGATTATTTTCCAAAAGATTTTTCTGCCGACAGGCCTCTTTCGGTTTTGATAAATGTTAACAATACCTGGTCGAAATGCAATACTTCTGCTGTTCAGGGAGATCTAATAAATGCAGCAAATATTCATATGCATGGAGGTGTTAACGATTGGGATATAGTTGTTGAGAATAACCAGGCAAACCTGACAAAAACTCAGATGACTCATTTGGGTGATGGTGTATATAGAATTGATCTTATCCCTTCTGAATATTTTGACCTTCCCGAGAATTATATTCTGGAAAGCATCAACATGGTCTTTGCCGACGACTCATGGACATATGAAGGTAAAGATTCTGCATGTGCTGATTTTTTTATACTTGCCCCGGAAGAACCCGAATTACCTACTCCGGTTTTGACTTTTTTGCCCCAGAAAATTAGCAGAAAAGATTTACTGGTGATTACCCGGACTGACAATGGACCTGATGTGAATAAACTATCATATACTATTACTGCAGGTTCAAAGACTATTAAAGGCGATTTTGAAGGGAATAATGCATCAATGTCTGCATATATCGATCTGGTTACAAATCTGAAAGATGTTACAAATATTGAAAAAATTAACATTGTAATAAAAGATAATAATGGAGTAACAATTACTGATACTGATATAACACTTGTAAATCCAGAAAATTAATGAACACTAAACTACAGTATATGAAAAATATTAAAACTAAACGCATTTTCATCACTTTGTTTTTTACTGTTATTGTGATTTTGAGCTTAAAAGCCCAGCAAACATTAACAGTTACAGGCAAAATACTTGATGAAAACAATACTCCGCTAGCTGGTGCCACTATCGTTGTTGAAGGCACCACTAATGGCACTATCAGCAGTATGGACGGAAACTTTATGCTTGATATAACCGGGGATAAAGCTCGGATACAGGTATCATTTATCGGGTATACCTCTCAATATTTTGATATAACCGAAAATGTATCATTAACAATAAAATTACTTCCCGATTTTCAAAAGCTTGATGAAATAGTAGTGGTTGGAATCGGATACGGAACAATGCGAAAATCTGATTTAACAGGAGCTATTGCTTCAGTAAAAGCTGATGATATGAAAAAAGGAGTAATTTCATCAACTGAACAATTATTACAGGGGAAAATAGCCGGTCTCACAGTTGTTCAGGGAACCGGTGATCCTGCCAGCGGGGCTTCGCTTCGACTCAGGGGCGGAACTTCTTTAACAGCAAGCAATGGCCCGCTTATCGTTGTTGACGGTATACCCGGTGTCGATTTAAATACAATTCAACCTTCTGAAATTGCATCAATCGATGTGCTGAAAGATGCTTCCTCTGCTGCTATTTATGGATCAAGAGGTGCTAATGGAGTAATTATTGTAACTACTAATCGCGAAACCAAAGGACAGGCAGCCGAATATAAAACATATTTGGCGATAGGTACTGTGGCCAATCATCTTGATTTACTATCTGCTAACCAATGGCGTAAATATGTGCGTGATGATACAATTCTTAATGCGGTGGATTACGGTGCTGTTACAGACTGGCAGAAAGAGTTGGAACAAACTGCTATCACACAATCACATGCGCTTTCTTTCAGCAATGGTGATAGTAAAGGGGGTTATCGCGCTTCAATATCTTATCTGAATAATGAAGGTGTAATTAAAACCAGCAGGTTGCAAAGAATAGGTGCAAGCCTTACCGGATTCAACTATGTTATGAACGATAAACTTAAATTAGATGCCGGTTTACATACCAATTTTGATGAATGGAACCCGATAGATAACCGCATTTTTGAAAGAATGTATAATTTAAATCCTACTATCCCGGTTTTTAATCCGGATGGCACCTTTACTTCTGTTTCAGGCACGAATTATGAAAATCCTGTTGAAATAAATACAAACCGGACTAATGTAAATTCCCGAAACCGCTTATTGGGATATGGAAAGGCTGAACTTGAGATTATTACCGGATTAAAAGCGGATATTAACCTTTCCTATGAATACAATTCCATGAAGGGTAGGTTGTATAAACCTTCTTATGCTGTGATGGAAGGAGTTACTGATAAAGGTTATGCACAACGATCATTAGGTGATTATACAAATAAACAGATCGAAATGTACCTAACATATGATAAAGCTTTATCTGAAATTCATAAAATAAATGTAGTAGGTGGTTATTCATTCCTCGAAAATATGTATGAAGGATTTGGAGCAGAAAGAAGGGGATTTAATACGGATTTGTTTTTATACAATAATCTCGCTTCCGGTCAGGATTTTCGGGCTGGTGATGTTTACTCATATAAAGGTACAGCAAGGTTAATTTCATTTTTTGGGCGTATTAATTACAGTATTCATTCAGGTAAATATGCTGTTACTGCTACCTTACGCCGCGACGGTTCTTCACGCTTCGGTGCTAATCATAAATGGGGATATTTCCCCTCTGCATCTTTGGCTTGGCGTATATCCGATGAGTCTTTTATGAGTTCAACTACATCATGGTTGAATAACCTGAAATTACGGGCTGGTTATGGTGTTACCGGTAACCAGGACGGGATTGGTGAATATAAATCACTTTCAATACTTGGTGCAGGTGGCGATTCTTATTATGATGCTACTACCGATGCCTGGAAACAATCATATGGGCCAATTCAAAATCCAAATCCTGATTTGAAATGGGAATCAACAAGTCAGATTAACATTGGGCTTGATTTTGGATTGATTAACCGTGTTAACGGAACCTTAGAATTATATAAAAAGATGACCAGTGACTTGTTATATACTTATGCAGTGCCTCAGCCACCGTATTTGGTTGGTACTATGCTTGCTAATGTTGGCGATTTATCGAATAAAGGAATTGAATTGACCCTAAATTCATACATAATTCAAACCCAAAAATTTAGTTGGGATATTTACCTTGTATTTGCTGCCAACAAACAGGTCATTGAAAAGCTTTCAAACCAGGTATATACAACTGAGGAAATTTACACGGGTTCTTTACATAACCTTAGAGGAATGTCAAATCAGTTTGCTCAGGTAATAAAGGAAGGTTATCCGGTCGGAAGCTTCTGGGGACCTGAGTTTGGAGAACTTAATGAAGAGGGGAAATTTCTTGATCAAAATGGAAATTTGCTAAAAGAAAAGGGAAAAACCTATCCGGATAGCTTAAAAACATATTTGGGAAATGCACAACCCAAATTTACAATGGGCTTAAGTACTGGTTTGTCATATAAACAAATTGATTTGGATATTTCAACAATAGGGATGTTCGGACAAAAAGTATTAAATGCAACAGCCATGAGTTTAAGCGATCCATCAAGATTGCCAGCTCAAAATGTTCCGGATGCTTTTCTTGAAAGTGGTATTGCTGATGATCCAACATATAGCAGCTATTGGATTGAAGATGCATCTTTTATCAGGCTCCAGTATGTAACCCTGGGTTATAATTTCTCAATTGACAAAATTGGAATTAATTCTATAAAAATATATGTAACGGGAGAAAATTTATTTGTATTTACAAACTACACAGGTATCGATCCTGAAGTTAGTATTGACGGACTGAGTAATCCCGGTATTGATATGTTTAATTATTATCCAAAACCGCGGACAATATCATTGGGTTTAAATCTTACATTTTAAATTCTGAAAATTATGAAGACAAAAATTATTATTATACTAATAGCTTTATTATCAGTTAAATGTACTGATCTTGATGAGGAATTATTTGATAAAGTGAATACATCCGATTATGGGAAAACACCCGCTGAAATTGAAACAATAGTAGGAAAAGCCTACGCTTCACTTCGTGGTTTTAAGGATGATATTTCCATTTCATATCCAACTTGTGAATATGTCTTTTTTTTAGTGGAATGTGTTTCTGATGAAGCATGTATTCCTACACGCGGAACTGACTGGTACGACGGTGGAAGATACCAGGAAGCCCAGTTTCATACCTGGACTCCTGAGAATGCAATGATACTTAGTTCATGGAGATATTATTACGAGGGTATATCGAAAGTAAATGCGGTGATTTATCAGGTTGAAAA
>JAFGOZ010000016.1 GCA_016926235.1 Bacteroidales bacterium
ACGTGTTGATAAAACATACGATTTTCTTGAACTCACATTGTCTGGGAGTTCCATTTTTCTTTGAAATGGTTACGAAGCGCGTTCAGCACGTCCCACAAAACAAGAAATTGTTATATGTGAAATTACGGAGGGGGAATAGTATACCTATGTTCTTTATTCAATCAATTTTAAGAAAATATTCATTAGTTATAGTTCCGATTATTTAAAAAGACTACAGTCACATAATAATAGCAGAAATTCAGGTTGGACGAGGGTGTATCAACCTTGAATACGTGTAAATTTAGAATCATTCAAAGTAAAATCCGAAGCTTTAAAAAGGGAAAAAGAATTAAAAACCAGCCATGGAAGAAACTTCGTATGGAATTATGTTGAACGGAAAATTGAAAAGAATTAGGAGCTCAGTTGGTTTAGTCCGTCAGCTGACGGATGACAGGGTAGGGGTCACTGGTTCGACTCCAGTACGTCTCACATCTTAATAAATAAGAAATTGTTATTTGTAAATTTAATATTTGCATGTTGACATAGGGTTGTCACTCCCGCTTTTTATACTTACATTTATTAACTTAAAAAACCTTTACTATGGAAAAAATCATTGCCTGTTGCGGCCTCAATTGCGCTACCTGCGATGCAAGGATTGCTACAATAAAAAACGACGACAAATTGCGGTCCCAAACGGCCGAAAAGTGGAAAGTGCAACACAATGCACAGGGAATTACCCCTGAAATGATTAACTGCACCGGATGCCGCGAGGCCGGCGTGAAAATTGGCCATTGCAGCGAATGTGAGATACGAAATTGTGTAAAAGCAAATAACCTTCAAACTTGTGCCGATTGTGACAAGCTGGATAGCTGCCCGATAGTGGGGAGTATACATAAATATGTTCCCGAAGCGCTGGAGAACCTGAAATCACTGAATTAGTATTAACTTAACTACTCCTGCGTACTATTGGTCTCATTTAGGAAATTTCCATGAGGCCAATTGATTTTTAAATGATTAATTTAGATACCAGGAACAAACAATAAGGATCATGTTAGAAATCCCCGAATCAAGAACAATAAGCTACCAGGCGGCTGAAACCCTGGTAAACAAAAAGATTACAGAAGTAATTACCTCAACCAGCAAGCATAAGTTTGCTTTTTTCAATGGTGACCCGGAGGAATATAAAAAACTCCTTACAGGAAAGAAAATACGAGCGACAAAGGGACATGGAATGTTTGTGGATGTATATTGTAACGACGATACAAGCATAACAATCGGTGATGGCACCAACATGAGGTTTTATTCCCCCTCTGAACAACGCCCGGAAAAGCACCAGTTGCTAATTTTCTTTGATGACGATAGCTTTGTCGCATTCACAGTTGCTATGTATGGCGGCATATGGGCATACAGGGGAGTGTTTGATAATCCCTATTACCAGGGCAGTTTAAACAGCATCTCACCTTTGGATGATGCCTTTGATGAAAATTATTTTGACAATATTTTTCAAAAAACCACAAAAGATATTTCTTTAAAATCTTTGCTTGCAACAGAGCAGCGCATTCCGGGACTTGGCAACGGTGTTTTACAGGATATTTTATTTAATGCGGGAATTCATCCCAAACGAAAAAAATCTACCCTGACAGATTTTCAAAAAGCCGAACTGTTTCACAGCCTGAAAGTAACATTGAATAAAATGACTGACAGGGGAGGACGGGATACGGAAAAGGATTTATACGGACGTATTGGCGGATATAAAACGATACTTTCAAAAAACACAATTAAAGATCCCTGCCCAAATTGTGGGAATATAATTATTAAAGAGGCCTATCTTGGGGGTGCAATATACTTTTGCCCTATATGTCAGAAGCTTTGAAATACCGGTTAAAAATCATAAGATCGTTAAGTAAAAACTGAAAATTGATAGGGCATTGTATTTGCCTCTTAAAAACTACATCATGGCCCCGTACTTCTGAATACTTAATTCTAACTGCTCGCTCCTGTATTCTGACCCCCTTTGTTATTTAGAATCATTAAAAATTAAAAAAAAAATTAAAAAAAGAAGGTCACTTTTCGGCTTCTCAGGAGATAATAATATAGAAGGGAAACAAAAACAGAGGTTGCCCTATTCACACTCACTTGACCCATACCCTCATTGCTGAACTTGTTTCAGCACTTAAAAGATGGATACTGAAGGAAGTTCAGTACTATTTCGAAATAATGGGGCAGCCTCTTTTATATTAATAAGTGTGCTGACATCATACATTCTAAGCATTAGCCCTTAACACCTAAATTAAAATTACACATACGAAGCCCGGATTAGGAAAAATGATCCGGGCTTTTTGTTTGCATTCATGCCTCTTCTTATAGTGACTTCCATCTTCTTATAATTATATGCAAGAGGCAACTTGCCTGGTTATTTCATTTGCAGTGTATGTAAAAACATTGCAAAATATTATTTTTGAAGAATTAAATCTTTTGGATTTTTTTTTTTTGATTTCAGGGTATCCCTGTGGATTGCCCAGGTATACTTTGTATCATTTCTTCTGTTCATTTTTTTCCGGTTAAGGGCATTTCGCAAGGTAAAACCTCATAAAAATATTTTTGAGACACACAGGAAGTGGATTTATTTATTGTCGCCATTTTGCTATATCCGGCCTTGGGATCATAAATCGCTTTCCAATTTTATATTAACATCAACTTTCCATCTGTTATCCACAGCCCCGGGGTTTTTATCAGATTTTGGACTAAGCAGTACCGGAAATAATCGGGTCGATTGTAATTTAGCAAATAGTATTTCCTGAAGTTTTTTATCTGCCCCAAGTTTCTCAGGCAAAAAACCAAATCGTTGCAAAGTGCTTTTATTTGTATACCAGCTAATGAGTTTTTTTAAAACCGGTTCTTTTAGTGATTCCGTTAATTCTTCAATAATTGCAAACATCCTGTTTTTTCCTCCCAGCTTTGTTTGATGATGTATTAAATCCACTAATGTTAAGGCCGGACTTGATATTTTATAAATTCCGGCATCTGATTTTTCAATTTGTATATTTTTACCTGTTTCTTTTCTTATCTCTTCCAAGGAAAATGAGTACTCTTCAACAGATAAGGGTTTTTTTATGTAATCAGCGATTGTCAATCTTTAGAAAATTTTCGAGAGAGATACCTGATTCCGGTATTTATGTCAAATAATAACTAATATTTTTACACTACATAAAAAATCGTTAAATCATCAAATCAAAAATCAATAAATATAGCCTCTGGGGACTTCCTTCCCAAACATAGGAGCTAATCTGACAAACATGGGACAAAACCCGGCAAAAAGAGGACTTCACCTGGCAAAGTGGGGATTTCATTCTCAAAGTGGGGACATTACCCTGCACTACGGGGACTAAACCTGGCAAAGATTTCTATTCAATCGGCACAGTGGGGACAAAATCTGGCACAGTGGGGAGGTCATTTGACACAATGGGGAGATCGTTTGACATAAAGGGGAGCATCATTTTAACCGTCTGGAAGGTTGCAAACTAATTTATGCTTTAAGTTACGGGAACAATCATTAAATTTGGTTTTTTGATTTTTTAAATTACATCAAAAATAATAACCTTATGACTATTCATCATCGTCGGATTCCTGTCCTGCCGAATCGCCCGGTCACATTACCCGTGGCAAGGCAAATCTTTCGTTCGTATCCTGTTGGCAGGCAGAATTTTTCAAGGGTTTGCAAGGGAAGAAATATGGCATTGTCCATCTCAACGGAGGAAGCATTTCCCCCGGGTATCAAAGCAAATATCCTCACAACCATGAATTCGAAGCATGGCCTAGAATGGGAAAAGTATCCCTTTGTGCCTATTGATGACCGTACATTGGTATGTGTTTTCAAACCCCGACGTCCGGGTCTTCACTCCTTCAGAGCCGAATTTTCATTCGATAATGGGGAATCATGGTTCCGCGATAATGTTCCGGATGCATGGGTCCTGGTTGATCCACCACAGGTAGATGGTTTGCGGTTATATACAATTATTCCCGGTGTTTCAGGAACAATTGCCGAATGGAAAACCGATCTTAAACGAATCAGAGAAATGGGGTTCAATGCCATTCATTTGCTGCCTTTAACAATCCAGGACACCTCAGAAAGTCCTTATTCGGCAAAAGACCTTTTTAATATTGATCCGGTCTACCTGGTGGAAGGTTCCCCGTTAAACGGACTGGAACAATTGGAAGAGTTCATCCAGGAAGCAAAAGATCTCGATATCAGTATTTGTTTTGACCTGGTGCTTAATCATATCGGGGTAGAAAGTTTCATGTCGAAACTGGCACCGGATTGGATAGTGCCTGATTCAAAACAGCCCGATGGATTCCGGCGAGCCAGGTACTGGTGCAATCAGGAGTGGCAATATTGGGATGATCTTGTTTTAATCAATTATGAACATCCTTCTGATGCAATACGATCGGAAATATGGAAGTATATGATAGAATATGCACTGTTCTGGGCAAATTATGCAAATGAGACAGGCGGATTTGTCCGTTTCGACAATTTACATAGCAGTAATCCAGATTTTGTCCAGGTACTCACAGCCAAATTGCATGCAAGGTACCCTAATGTGGGCATTATTGCAGAGTATTTTGCAGATGAAAGTGTATTGCTGAATACGGGCTCAAAGTGGGGACTTAACCTGAATCTTGCAACTCCATGGGATTACAAGTTTGTACCTCAGCTTAGAGAGTACCTGAATTATATCCACCGTGTTTCAACGCAAATTCGTTATTATATGCCGGTAACTTCGCACGATTCCGGTACACCAACACAGGAATTCGGAAGCGTATATTCTACAATACCCCGGTATGTTGTTGCAGCATTAATGGGAACAGGTGCTTCCGGTATTATACAGGGAGTTGAATTCGGAGAAAAAGAGAAGATTAATTTTATCGGCCGAAGACCGAAAATGGAATTAGCATCCGAACCGATGTTCGGTTTGTTTATTGGAAAAGTAAATGCAATTCTGGCAAATTATCCTGCTTTAAGACATGGGGGAAACTTCATTCTTGTAGATAAGGGGCATCAGGCAATTATAGCAGCATTTCGTGAGAGTACAGGCAATCAGTTGCTGGGTTTTTTGATTGTATGCAACTTCGATACAAATAATGAGCAGTTCATTTCGATTGATCTTAATCAGATCATAGGTAAAACAGAACCTATCCAATATTGTGAATTATTAAGTGAACGAACCGGTGTCTTTTCGGGCGCGCAATGTGAGTTTTCTCTTCAGCCATGCTCTGCACATGTATTTATGCTTACAGAAATGACGGAAGGCATGGGATGTTAGTTAATGTGCCTCAGCTAAGCGGAATTTGCTATTCCGCTTCTTTGCTCATTTATGTTGTTGCGTAACACGTTGCTGCCAACAGCCAACAGTTAAGGGCTAATAGCCTTTTATTTAAAGTGAATCCTCGATTCACATTGCTTCGCAGAAGCAAAACCGAATATATTGAAAAAGTAGTATATTTGAGAAACGGCCAGTTTTTATTGCAACAGTTTTTTTTAGCACTAATAAAAAATTTCAAACAATGAAAAGATATTCAATTCTATTTCTTTTTATAATTTTTATCCCATGTATATATTCTCAGGAAATATTCAAGGAAGGGTATGTTATAACAAACAAACAAGATACATTATACGGACAAATAAAATACATGGGTCCTGCAAGGAATTCTTTAGAATGTCATTTTATTCCTAAGGGCAGTTTAAATGCAATTGTTTATACACCTGAGGATATTTTTGGATATCGATTCACAAATGGCAATTATTATGTTTCTAAAACGTTTACAATCGACAAAGTTGAAAACATGCAATTTGCAGAGTTTCTTGTGGATGGAATTGCAGATTTATATAAAATATATTACAATGGTAATCAGGAATATTTTTTAATTAAAAATGATACTACATCAGTATTTATTAATGCCATTGCTTCATCTTTTATTACTGAAAATGAAATGAGAGAAAGGGATAAGTGTGATTTGTTGAATAAAGGGAGTTTAAAATATGTAATGCAGGATTATCCTTCAATTTATTCCAGGATAGATCAATTACATTATGATGATAGATCTTTGATAAACATTGTAAAAGATTATCATAGCGGTGTCTGTAATAGCTATGAATGTATTGATTACACAAAACGCAATTTCCGGCCTGATATGCATGTGGGTATATATTGCGGTATAAAAAGTTCGAGAATGAAATTTTATGGAGATGATTATTTCTATTTTCTCATAGATGCGGTTGAAGAAACGAAGATGTCAATGCTATACGGATTATCCCTTGGCATGAATATGCCTAGTACCAATGAAAGATTATCTATTGATATTAATCTTTCCCGTTTTTCTGAGAAATATCAAATTGATTACAATGGTGGATTGGATATAAACAGGATAGAAGAAATTCAAAATGAAACAACACGGTCTGATCCAGAAATTTCAACGATTATAATAAGTTTTGATGTTTATTCAACAGGTATCGATGTTAATTACCTTTTAGTGGACAGAAAAATAAAAATGAAACCATTGATAGGTGCAGGTTTTTTTTCCTTAAGGAATGCTGAATATAAATTGTATAGGAATAATATTAATTACGATGCCCTCAATGGAGCAGATTTTACATTTAACACATACATAAAAACAACACTTAATACGGGTTTTATTCTCGAATATGATATAACAGACAATCTTGGGATTCAACTTAAAAATGAGGTAACATATCTGCTTAGTGATATTGAAAGCTATAAAAAGTTATATGAAAGATATTTTAATATAAATGAAACGGTTCGATTAGTAAGATATTTTTAATATTGTGGTAATTAAAATTTAAATATAAACAAGATAAATAATAAAATACGGGCGCCAATAATTAGGACTTTAATCGGCCTGTAAGGCCAAGCGAGAAGTCTTTGTGTGTGCTCTGCATGAGCACGGGCACACACAGGCCAATAAAAGCAAGCCGTACAAGCGTTTATTAAAGGAATAAAGAATATGAAGGCGACATTACCGAAACCCATAAAAAGTAGTACATACCGATTCTCGGGACAGCCAGCTTTTTGCATACGTTTTTTTAAGCAATTGAATAGAAATCAAAGGATATATTTACGTTAATTATAAAATATACTCACTTATGAAAATAGAAATAAAACATATTTTAACATTTTTTCTGTTTTATGTTATTGCTTCTTTAATTTCATGTGAATAAGCATTGTATGCTGTATTCAATAAACCCAAGCCAGCCGTATATTTTGTAATGAAATGAATAATAAAAAAATACATATATTAAGAAAAAACCAGCGGGAAATACCGGCCATAAGATTTACATTGATAAATTTGCATTAAATTATCCCCAATATACTTATTTAATCAAATTATTTATTCTATTTTTAAAACCTTACATTAACTTAATTTTGTTTTTATGATAAATAGATTATCGAATCCAGTTTGTATTATATTTTTAGTAGCATTTTCATTAAGCATACATGCACAGTGGGATAATCCCTTAGTATATTATCAGTTTAATGACACTTCTGGTATGCTGGTTGTTGATTCCAGCGGGAATGGGTTTAATGCTGATAGTGATTGTAATACATGTTGGGAAGCCGAGGGGAAATTTAATGGTGCTTTTCACTTTAGTGCCTCAGAAAGAATCGATTTGCCAGCTAAAGATATCGCATTAACTACCGGGGAAGGTACAGTTGCCTTTTGGGTACTTCTGCCTGAATTAAGCGCAAACAATATTAACTGTATCTGGTGGGCAGGAGAATACGGTGGTGATATGTTTGGCGATGAGAATGAAATGCATGTTTGTACTGAAGCAGGGCTTAATGATAAATGGTGGGATCATAGTGAAGTTGCTTTTGTTATTGTTGACAGTATGGCCGATCATCAATATTTCATATACTCTGATCCCTGGAAAGGACCTGTGCCTGCTACCACACCATCTGAGAATGCTATTTCGATAGCAGATAACTCGTGGCACCATGTAGCATGCACCTGGGATACAGGAAGTACAGTTGCACTGTATTTAGATGGCCAGGTAATATGGGATTCAATGGCCTATACACCATCGCGAATATGGTCTTGCAACCTGATGACGCTGGGTGTTGCTAATAAACGAACCAACCGCAAATTAAATGGTTACCTGGATGAATTCCGGTTATATAATGTAGCATTAGAAGCAGCTGACATAGATACAATTTACAAATATGTTCCGGAAGTTGATACTGCTGATACTACGACTGTAGAAGGCATAAATAAGACTGGGATTGCAGCACTGAATTTTTATCCAAATCCAGCCGGCAATAATATTTCTTTCTTTAATTCATTGTGCATTCAAACCATTGAAATTTACGGCCTGACCGGAGAAAAGCTTATAGTTCAACAGGTTTTCACAACAAATGAAATAGTTGAAATACCTATTGATCAACTTTCATCAGGATTTTACTTCATAAGAGCATTTGACAATAAAAAGCTTGTAGCGGTGGGTAAGTTTTCTAAGAAGTAATGTATTCCTTATCTCAATATAACTCTCATTTTATTTGCAGCTAAAAACTACGCATTTGATATAACCCATTACTGAGAAAGTTATATATTTATTTTGAACTTTGAGATATGTTTTATATTGGGAAAATAGACGAAATTATTTAGTTGCCATTATGTTTTTTGTATGCAACGATTTGAAAAAACTACAAAAATAGAATGAATAAAATAGCGATAGGATTATTTTATATACTAATTGTAAGCTCCTGTAGAACACATATTTATAGAGAGAAGGAAACGGAGACAAAAATTCAACCATTTGATTATGTAAGTAATATTAAATTTGGTGATTTGGAATTATCCTTTGGTGATATGTATATTGAGTCAGAAGAATTTATTGGCACGATGGTAATTGATACAACAAGAAATAGATCAGAACTTAATTTAACTATGAGTGATTATTTAGAAGGTAATGATAGTATTTATAATTATTTTAGGCTTACTCTTTCCATGGATACTGCAAGTCATAGACCCGTTTTGGGCCCGCATAAATTAGATAGCTGTGATAGAATCAGGTATAGTGTATTTGGGGTAAAAGGACTTCCATATTTTCCACTTAATGCTGTTGTAAATTTGACTATGTATGACTCGGTAAATCCATACATTTATCTAATCTCCGGAGATTTTGATTTTTATGTAGCGAAAGTTAAATATATTGTAAAACAAAACGCGAAAGATTTCAAAAATGCTCGTTTGGAATATTATGATTCTGTTTTGGTAAAAGGGAAATTTGATTCAATTTATTATAATTTTTATTATGATACATTGTATACCGATCAGGCTAATGAGATTAACGGTGATACAGTAAAATATAACAATATTAAAAGATAGTATTGTTAAAAAAAAAATACAGCACTAAACAGGCTATACAGATTCATTTATTATCTACTTTTTACAGCTAATAGTCAGAGTTAAAAGCCTTTCTTGTATTATAACGTCCTGATTCAAAAATTATATATTTATGCTGAATATTAGCGATGATATATAAGTATTGCTATTGATTGAAATAAAGAATAGTAAATTATATCGAATATTTCAAACAACTAATATTTTATACGGAAATAAAAAAGCATATCCGTATGTGATTTTTTGATATGTATTGTTACTAATTGGATATAGTGTACACTTATCGATTTAGTGAACAAAAACTAATAAAAGGTTGAAATGACAGATATTGATATTAAAGAACAATTCCTGGAAATTTATGAAAAGAATTTTAGGATTATACTGAAATTTTCAAGCGTGTATACAAAAGTTGAACAAGATAGGGAAGATTTAATTAATGACATTACTCTTGAATTATGGAAATCATTTAAAACCTTCAAGGGGGTATGTAAAATTTCGACCTGGATTTATCGGGTTGCATTGAATACTTCAATGAATTATAAACGAAAGAGAAATAGAGATACGTTATTCTCATCATTTAATGAATTAAAGAAAGAGGACATTTTCCTTTGTACGGTAGATCAAAACAATCTGGCAGAATTAGAAGTTTTGTATAATTGCATAGATGAGTTGAATGAAATCAATAAAGCAATTATTTTACTTTACCTGGATGGCAATTCACATGATGAAATATCTGAGATAACAGGTATTTCTAAAACAAATGTTGGTACAAGAATCAGTCGTATTAAAGAACAAATTAAGAATTTGGCAACTTCAAAAATTAAATAACCATGGAACTTATAGAATTAAAAAATATGTGGAGAGAGTATGATAGAAAAATAGTAGAAAACACACGCTTAAACAAAGAAATTTTAAGAAGAATATTAGTGTTAAAACCTGAAAGGCGATTAAACTGGATGAAAATGAAGGCAATCTTACGCCTGTTTTCACCAATAATTCTTTTGGTACCACTACTATTCTTGAATTTTAATTTTCAGTTTTCATTACATTTCATTATTGGCTTAATTTTATTCTTAGTTATTATCACAACTACTTACATTTGGGATATTAAATATTTCTTGTTGATTCGCAAGATTGATTTTTCAGATGCGATTTTAACCATAAAAAAAGGAATTACTAAACTTGAAAAGTATAAGATTAAAACAACCCGAATTCGATTCATTCTGGCGCCAGTAGCAATACTTGGTATATTTTTTATGCTTATTCAAAAACCAGTCTTTAATAAAGAATCTATCATATTTCTGGGATTAGTAGTTCTTGTATTTATTGCATCGGTTTATTATACTTTTAAATATTCGATTTATGAGCGATTCAGACTTCTAAACAAAGAGATTAAGGAAATAGAAAACATGGGAAAATGATTTTATTGGGCTATTTATTAGCAGGGAGAACAGATTTTATTGGATTTGTAAAGGTTAGTTTGAGTCATAACATTTGAAACTTGGCATAAATTTCAGTACCTATTCTAAGGACTTCTACTTTAGATTATATTCCTTAAAGAAATCATTTTCCTTAATATCTTTTAAATGCTCTTGTGTATCCTTGTAGAAGGTTTGAATGTCAAGATCATCTTTGTTGGGAAATTTAAAAAAGTCCTTATTTAAGATATATGCAGCAGGAGGTACAAGGTAGAAATCGTCCTCACTACCAGTCCTTTTATGAAATACCCAGGCAGGGGTATAGTTAAAATCATTTACCCTGGTATGATCGGTTTTCATGAGGTTGAGCTCAACCAGTATACCCCCGTTTCTATATCGTTCCCTTTGATTTGAGACCAGGTTTCCCATAGAATAAACAACCAGGTTATATCTGGAGGAATCATCTGTATAATTATAGTAGGTCCGGATAGGTTGAACTACGTGGGGGTGCCCGCCAATTATAGCATCGGCCCCATTTGCCAGGAGGTACTCTGCCAGTTCATTTTGTTGTTTGTTTTCTGTTTGCTGGTATTCAATGCCCCAGTGCAGTGTAACAATGATAAAATCAGGCTCTGCCAGTTTTGCTTTTTGAATATCCTTAACGATCAGATCTTTATCAATATAATTAACTACGTTGGGTTCCTGGGCCACCAATCCATTGGTTGCATAGGTGTAATTTAAAATGGCTAAACGGATATTGTTTTTTTCAATAATAAGAGGGTAGGTGATATCCCGGGAAGTTTGATCTTTGAATGTGCCTGTATATATGGTTGGGAAATTATGCAAAACATCTATAGTCCGTTCCAGACCTTGTTTTTTCCTGTCAAGGCAGTGGTTGTTGGCAGTTAAAAGGATATCAAATCCGGCATTGAGGGCAGCTCTTGCCAGATCATCAGGGCTTGAAAAACAGGGATAGCCTTTATAAGGGGGGCCGGCAAGTGTTACCTCCAGGTTGGCAATAGCAATATCTGCAGTTTCGAGGTAAGGCTTCAAATACCTGAAAGTAGGCTCGTAATCATAAGAATCTTTTGAAGCTTTGTAAGCCGAGTTGATCTGGCTGTCATGACCCATAACATCCCCGGCAAATATTAGTTTCAGGTAGCTTGTATCATTTTTATTCTGGCCAAGCAGGTTATCTGGCCAGTTAATCATCATTATGACTGCCATGTATAGTAACGCTTGTTTTAAATATTTAAATAGAAAATATGTCATCCTGCTCATCTTAAAAAAATAAAAATACCTAAATGTTCTTATAAAACGAAAATAGTAAAAGAAAGTTTTTGGTAAAAAACAATCTTTTAAACAGATTGGATACACTTTTGTGTTAGCTGAATGAGGTCGAATATTTTTATTTTGGAAACATTTATGCTACATCTTGGAAACAATTATGCCCTATTTTGATGATGTAAATTTGTATTATTGTATAAACTAAATGTAACTAATATTTATGAATATGGTTGCACGCATCACCGATCAATTACACTTGAACACATTATCTTATTTACCTCCTTAGTAGAAAACACTCCTTTAACTTTAATATTAACCAAAACTAAAACCCTTACAAATGAAAACCAAAACCTTAAAAGGAATAATCTTTGGACTTTCCCTCGGATTATTCACAATGTCTCTTCACGCCCAGGTATACTCTTCATGTGACCAATGGGCAAGTTACACAACCAATGGCTATACCATATACAACAATATATGGGGCAGTAATGCAGGTACCCAATGCCTTTGGGTAAACAGCTATCAAAACTGGGGAGTTACCGCGAACCACACCAACACCAGCGGTATAAAATCGTATCCCAACGTGGCCCAGGATTGTAGCTATGCCATTAGCAACCTGGGTAGTTGTACCAGCAGTTTTAATGTATCCCGACCAAGTAGCGGATCTTACAACACTTCGTATGACATATGGTGCAATAACTATGCCTATGAGATTATGTTGTGGATGAATTATACAGGAGCTGTTGGCCCCATTGCCCAGTCATGGGATGCCAGTGGAAATCCTGTGGCAGACTATACCAGCCAAAGCATTGGTGGGCATACCTGGAATGTATACAGTGGAAGCAATGGCTCAAACCAGGTGTATTCTTTTCTGAGAACCAGTAATACTAACTCTGGAACTGTTGATATTAAAGCTATTATGGACTGGCTGGTAAGTCATAATTATTTTAGCAGCAGCACTAATCTGCACAGGATCCAGTTTGGATTTGAGATTACTACTTCATCCAATGGCAGCTTTACCTGCAATAGCTATTCATTATCACATAGCTCAGGTTCAAGTACTTGCACGCCTACATCTATTACTCCTTACCTGCAGGTAAATGGTGGAAGCTGGCAACAAACAGCCAATGTAACTGTTTCAAGTGGTTCAACAGTTAAGTTTGGCCCTCAACCTGTAAGCGGTGGATCGTGGAGCTGGAGTACCGGCGCTACAACCCGTGAAATTACTATAAGCAACATTACCAGCAGCGCCAGCTATACTGCTACCTATACAAATTCATGCGGTGCAAAAAGCACACAAACCTTTAATGTTACTGTAAGTGGAGGAGGATCAACAACAGGTAATATAAGCGTACGTGCTCGTGGAACAGTGGGCGATGAGCAGATTCAGCTTAAAGCAGAAGGCACTACTATTGGTAACTGGACTTTATCTACAAGTTACCAAACCTTTTCGGCAAGTGGCTCAGGAACGGTTCAGGTATATTTTATTAATGATAATGGCTCAAGGGATGTACAGGTAGATTATGTTACAATTGATGGGACTACATATCAGTCAGAGAACCAGGCTACCAATACCGGGGTATGGCAAAACAGTCAGTGTGGAGGGTCATATAGTGAATGGTTGCATTGCAACGGCTATATACAATATGGTAGTAGTAGCAGTGGTGGAAGTACTACAACCAGTACTATAACGATTCAGGAAAACGCAACAGGTTTCTGCAGTGTAGATGGTACGGTAGATAATAACAACACAGGATATACAGGAACTGGTTTTGCTAATACGACAAATTCATCGGGTCAAGGCATAACCTGGTCTGTGAGCATTCCTTCTAGTGGATCATATACCTTAAAATGGAGATATGCAAATGGTACTTCAACTTCAAGACCTGGTCAGCTTATGGTTGATGGATCTACTGTAGTATCAAGTGTAGCATTTGCGGGTACTGGCAGCTGGACTACGTGGACTGAGACTTCCGGAACAATTGTAAACTTATCAGCGGGTACTCATCTTATTCGTTTACAGGCTACTACATCTAATGGATTAGCTAATATTGATTATATATCGGTGACAGGAATTACAGCAACACCAGTAAGCTGTGCGGGGCAAAAGAGTGCCACAGTCATTTCAGAAATTGCCGACCCTGATGTTGAGGCACAGGTAAAAATATATCCGGTACCTGTAACTGACAATATAGTAAATATTGAAATGCAGGGAATCTCAGGTGAATCAGCTATACGTATTATTGATCTGAATGGTAAGATTATACGTGATCTCCGGGTAACTGATCAAAATCTGGTTCAGGTTGGGGTGGAGGATCTTTCAGGTATGTATTTTGTACAGATTATTACCAGTAAAGAAACCTATAATAGAAAAATAACGATTCAATAAAACTTGTGGGCATCTCTAAAAACCCTTCAGGCAAGGCGAAGTAAATTTTTATAACCGGATTTTACTGATTGTAAATGAGGATTTTAAAAGTTAACTTCAACGCAGTATCAGGGAGTTTTTTGAGATACCTATGCTTACCCCTTATTACTCAATAACACAAGGGCTGCCGATTACCAGCAGCCCTTTTCTATTATTTTCTAAAGCACAATGGTTAATTTTCTAATTTAATTTCTTATCATTCCGGTAATTAAAATAAGTTTCTTTCGATATAATACCAACAGGACCCTGATAAATGCCTCCCATTCCAACTATATCAAATATTCTTATTGAGATAGTGTTTTTCACGCCAGCTTTTATTATGTTATTAGGGATTTCATAAATTCTATATTGCGTCCATTCCGGACCCACATCTTCGGGCCTGGTCATCAACCGTTTATCATTGTAAAATTTACCAGTATTTCCTATAAGAGTGCCATTAAAATAGGTCTGGTCCAGATCATCAATTTTACCTGCTATTAATAATAAATCCTTATCAGCCAATTCCTTTGGCAGGGTAAATGTTTTTCTGCACCAGGCATAACCATCAATATCCTTATAACCCTGATTTTCCCAATTGGTTGGGATATACATATTCTTCCAGTTTGTTTCGTCCATATTTTCTTCTTTCCAGTTTGAGTTATCCCCTATTTTAAATTTCCAGATACCCTGCAAATCAATATCAAGAGGGAATGTGTTTGTGTATTCAAATATCCTGACATTTCCATTTACAATACCTCCCTCACCATAAGTATCAAAAATTCTAATGGCTATAACATTCTTTTCATTGAATTTAAGGTATTCTTTCGGTAGATTATAAACCCTGCGCGCATTATAAGCGCTGGTAAATCTGGGAGGGAAGCTGCCTGAAAATCCGATAAGATGGCCGTTAAGATATACCTCGTCTACATCATCAATATATCCGAGTTCCAGACCCAGACTTTTATCTTTATAGCTTTCAGGTATAGTAATTACTTTTTTGTACCAGGCATATCCGTTGTATCCATTATACCCCTGCGATTCCCAGTTCCCGGGAACATTTATTACCTCCCACATGTCTGAATGCGGATCAGGTATACTGTCTTCGCTTTTATTAACAATCATAAACCACCACTTTCCTTTCAAAGACATCAAGGTATTTGTCTTCTGAGGATTTGCATTTATGAAGATAAAACACAATATAATGATTAGAAAAGCTTTACGGACTACATATGTTTTAATATGCTTTATTTTCATTATCTTTTATTTTTACATCTTTTTTTTCAAGCTATTCTTTAGTAGTTCTTTTCAACAGATAAAATTAGTGATATTATTCAGAAAAGACTGGATATATATCTAAGTTTTAAACATTTCTGCATCAGTTGAAGAGGACTACAGGATATATCCAAATTCATATCGAATATCGAGCAATTAAGATTTTCATTTTCTCTTTTTACATGCTTCATACCAGGGCCTTTTTTCATAGGTAACAGGCATAATGAATTTTTTACATCTTAAGTTGTCATCCACAGGAATTGTTGCATTTTCAAGTTTGGTTCTAACCAGGTAATTAAGAATTTGATCCGATCCCTCTACATTTATTAGCGTAAAGTTTGCTTTATAGTCAACCCCAAAAGTTATAACGATGGATGCTTTACCAAATTCAGGCAATTCATTGTCGGTTTTATATAAAGCTTCATTTACCAGTTTTGTAACTCTTTCAATCAGTTCGTTCGAGCTTTTTAATCTTTCAGAAGCAGAATCTGCTTTTTCAAGATTCATAGGATACGCATTGCATGTTGCGAAAGCGACAAATAATAAGATTACAGTTGTTGTTTTCATGATTACTGTTTTTTTGTTTATAATTTTAAGTTTAATCACGATACAATATTAACCCCGGAATATGATTACCATGTCACAGAAAAGTAATGGATTGTAAAAGAATGTCACGGAAATGTAAGAATAGGTGTTTAGGCTTTAGATTGGTTAGGATGCAGGTGTTTTGGTATTTAGGTTATAGGATATACCTTTTAGTATATAAAAACGCAAAATATTTTTCCTTTACGAACTACATTATAATGATAAATTCTACAATCTAACATCCTAACTCCTAAAAACCTGCAGCCTAATCTACCAGCTTATAACCTAAACCGTAGAGAGATAAAATTATCTTCGGCTGATTAGGATTTTCTTCAATCTTTTGTCTGAGCTTTACAATAAAATTATCAATTGTGCGTGTTGAGGGCTGATAATCGTAACCCCAAATATTTTCTAAGATATCATCTCTTGAAACAATAGTGTTTTTATGTTTCCATAAATAGCGGAGCAAATCCAGTTCCTTTGCGGTCATCTTTTGACTTTCTTTGCCATCAAATGCCTCATAATTATCGAAGTTTATTGTTAATTTACCAATATTTACATAAGTTGTACTGTCCGTATTTGCTGTAGGATCAGGGCTTCTTCGAAGGACAGCTTTTATCCGGGCCAGTAATTCCCGCAAGCTAAAAGGTTTTGTTATGTAATCATCTGCACCTAATTCTAATCCAAGAACCTTGTCGATCTCTTCTCCCTTTGCAGTTAATAGGATGATAGGAGTTTTAATTCCTTTTTTTCTGACTTGTTTGCATATGTCAAAACCCGATAGTTTAGGCAGCATGACATCTAACAAAATAAGGTGATAATCATTTTTGAGAATCAAATCCAGTCCGGTTTCTCCATCACCTGCCACATCTGCTTCATATCCTTCAAATTCAAGATTATCTTTAAGCCCCTTTTGCATATTGGGTTCATCTTCAACTATTAGGATTTTACTCATAAAATTAGTTTTTGTTATATATATTTGTTTCTTATTGGAAATGTTAGTCGGAAAGTACTCCCTTTATTCACTTCACTTTCCACATTTACATCGCCATTGTGTGCATTCATGATATGCTTAACAATACTTAAGCCCAAACCGGTTCCTTTTGCTTTATATGCTAATGCTCCTTCGGTTATTCGATAAAACTTATCAAAAATCAGTTTCTGTTCGTTTGCCGGAATACCAATACCATGGTCTTTCACATCAAGAAACACTTTATCATCATGTATTCCCGTTTTTAGCTTAATCTGTTTATTCTCATTGCTGTATTTTACTGCATTTTCAAGCAGGTTAATGATTGCATCTGATATGGCTTCTGTGTCAATATAAATATCCGGAACTTTTTCATGGGGTACAAACGTGTAGCTAAAACCTTCATTATGCAAATGATACTTATAATTGTCAAGAACATTGCTGGTTATCTCATTCAGGTTAGCAACCTCCTTTTTATACGTTTTTTTCCCACTATCAATGCGAGAAAAGTTAAGGATATTATTTACTATACCTGATAATCGCTTTGTTTCCTGGCTTATTATTTTGTAATATTCCATTCGTTTATCATCATTTTTTACCCGGTTCATTTCAAGAGTTTCAATATACATGTTAATAAGTGACAGGGGAGTACGTATTTCGTGAGAAACATTGGAAATGAATTCTGATTTAAGCTGTACCAGTTGCATCTCTTTTTTGATGTTTCTATAAATATAAAAAATAGCAATCAGGAGAATGATGTCAATAATCATAGTCATGATAATATTCATCCTTGATCTTCTGTGAACGAGTTCCTTAATGGTTTCTCCTTTTGTAATAATCCCCAGGTTGTAATCGGGAAATAACCACAGAGGCTTTATGATTTCCGGGTTTCCCTTTTCGGGGAGGGTTTCACTGGAATATACTTCTTGCTGATTTCTTTCCTTATATGCAGCAATAATAACCTGGTCTTTTGTTAAAATCTGCATCCTTGGTCCAAGTATATCCCTGATAAACTGTTCAGCATCGACTAAAAGTGCACAAATCCTGACATCTTTACCGGGTGTCTTAACAGCAAATAGCAATACATTTATTTTTTGGTTGTTTGAGAAAGGGAGGGATTCAATTTTTCGATATCCTGTTTTATAATAGTTTTGAAGCTTTTTGATGATCTCAGGGTTTCTCCTTACAAACGATGTAATCGTATCTTTATTAATCTCGGGGTTTGGATTTATTTCCGCATGTTTAATAGAAAATTCTGTTGTTATGCTATCAAAAAGAATAATGCTTTTAGCCTGGTAATTAAGGGAAAGAAAATCAGCAAACTTCCCATCCCTGTCATCAGCATAGAGATACCTGTTTATTTCCTCAGCCCAGCTGCCCATTATATCATCCGAATATTGGTTTATGGAATTTATAATGGTTTCAAGTTGATCATTGTAGATACTTAATATGATCTGTTCGTTTCTCTTCAGTGAACTGAACTCATAGGTTGAAAAAAGTACACCCGGTAAGAGCAACACAATAATTAACAGGATAATTATATTAATTGAGCTATTCTTCATCAGGAATCAGAAGATGTACTGGTTAATAAACCGAAAAGTACAAAATTTAAATGTAACTGGTTGTATCATGTGTTAATTTGTTATGTTCTGATTTTTGAGAGCATAAAAAAAGCACGCAATTCCATGTGTGCTTTTTTTATAGTTTATTTATAGCTATTTTCTAATTACCAATTGTTTAGTAAATACCTGCTTATTATTTACTACCTGAATGATATACATTCCGTTTGCCAGGCTTTCAGTGCAAATTATATGGTTAATTCCCACGGGAAGTTTGTTTGAAAAAACTAACTCACCGGTTAAATCATATATATAAATGATATTGTTTTGATGGATGTTTTCAGGAAGAACAATGTTCACGAATTGACCTGCAGGATTAGGATATATTAAAATATCGGAACCAGCAGTATAATCACTTACATGAGGTGGTATGGGATGGCAGTTAACCATACTTATTTCTTTTCCTGTAAATTGAATGTAATCTATATTTGCTAAGCCACCAGATGTTGTAGCTTCCATCCTTATGTTATGGATCCCTGTATCCATAGGAACTATAGCAGATGTAATTTCCCATGTCGACCATGATCCAGTGGATGGAAGACTTATATTTGGGGTAACAATTACACCGTCAACAAGGAAATTGCCAGGTCTGTCACCAGAGGCAAGTGCATAACGGATTTCCAAAAGGAACGAATCTTTTTCAGATACATCAATTAACCAATCACATCCTTCACCTATAGCATTTTCAGTGTTTATGAAACCGGAACCTGTATAACCTGGATTATCAGGGATAATAGTACCTCCACTATCCACACTACAAAAACTAATATCATCTTCCTGAATAATGATGGCTACATCTCCTGCTTCAAGTACAAAGAACATTACAGAAGAGGATTTACCAGGTTTACCATAGCTGTCAAATGCCACTGCATAAGCAGTATAGTTGCCCTTAGGGAAACTATCAATGGTTACGGAATAAGGAGCAGAACCGTCCTCTCCAATTTTATCTTCATTAATAAAGAATTTTACTTTAGAAATACCATCTGGATCTGATGCATTAGCCTCGATTGTGACTGTGTCACCTATATAAAATATTGAATCCGGGGAGGGAGAAATGATAGAAACAATGGGCGCGTCGTTTATATCTCCGGCACAGTCTTCGGATCTGATGCCTTTCCCTCTAAGTATGATATAGTCTATGTTGGGTAGCCCATTTTCTGTTGAGGCTTGCAGTCTTAAGTAATTATAACCAGTATCCAAAATCGCTTCTGCCGAAGCAAGTATCCATGTATCATATGATCCGGAAGCCGGAAGGCTAATATATGAGTTAACGGGTTCATAACTGGAAACTAACATTGCAGATCTGTTTTGACTACCTTCAGCATATCTGATTACTATTATTACGGTGTCTTTTTCACTTACGTATATCTTATAGTCAATACCTGCTCCAACAGCATTTGTTGAGTTGCAGAAACCTGTTCCTGTATAACCTTCATGATCAGTGTCAATAGTTCCGTCTAATCCGCAAAAAGCACTATCATTTTCCTGTATTAAGATGTTTACCACTCCTGAGTCTGCCGCTCCTAAAACGAGAATACTTATCCGATCGTAGCTCTCAAGACCTTTTTCGT
The DNA here is from genome assembly GCA_016926235.1 of Bacteroidales bacterium. Next base: position 20,526 of record JAFGOZ010000016.1, read on the forward strand.
CAATCGCTTTTACATAGATATCATGATTACCTTCTATTATACTATCAATTTGATATGAATAAGGAGCCGTATCATCTTCTCCAAGTATTGTGCTGTTTAAGTAAAATTCCAGTTTGCTTACACTTACATCATCTGTTGCTGTTGCAGTTATTATTACTGAATCTCCCGCATTATATATGCTTCCTGAAGCAGGTGCTGTAATTACAACCTCAGGGGGTAAATTTGTGTCAATATAATACTCTAAAATAAATTGTTGACTATTGTCAATACTTAAGGTGTTTTGAATGATTTTTGCCTCATTTGTAGTGGCTTGCCCTTCAATATCCAGCGCTTTTCCACTTCCTTTATTTATAATGTTAAAATAATTATTGCCCAGGTCAGCGACTTTCCAAAGCTGATTGTCTCCACCGGTAAAAGGATTTTGAATGATATAGGCTCCATCAGAAAGTGAACTACCCTCTACATTCATGGCTAACCCGGAATGTACGTTTATAATAACAAAGTAGGTTGTGTCAATGGAAACCAATGTCCATAGCTGATTTTCAGTATAATCAGCAGTATCCTGTACTACACTTCCATCTGCAAGAGAACTGGAGTCTAATATTTCTAAAAACTTACTGCTATGGCGGTTTATTAGGTTATATGTACCTCCCATTCTGTAATCTACAATATGGTTAAGGTATTCTTCAACATTTGTATAACCATCTGAATCAGCATCTCCATTACCATCTGCTGCCGAATTGGGGTTTAATCCGTGTACAATTTCCCATGCATCAGGCATTCCGTCACGATCAGTATCTACAGGAGGTATTCCGGTACCAACTCTTCCTACATTGCGTGAAATCCCGTTGTCTTCTTCATCAACGATAATTTGACCTGCCGTTCCATATGATGCAAGTTGCCCCACAAGTAATTTGTCAACAGAATCTCTGGCAATGGAGGGCCCTACATTATTTATTACATAGGTTATAGCATTTTGTGCAGAATATAAACTATCTACGCCAGGGTAATTATATGGGCTTGCTACAACTGTTGCTGAAGTGTAATTTGTGATTAACGATCCATTTAAAACGCCATCTTTGTTAGCATCCACCCAGTTGTCATTGCCATAAATATGATAATTAGCATTTGCACCAGTGAAATGTGTGTTTGAAAGAGAACTAGGGCCATAAATAAAATAATTGCCGAGCATATTACAATATGATTGTCCTTCAGAATCACCTCCCATTATGAATCCATTTTCCATCCAATTGTACAGCACAGAATTAATGAATTCATGTGTGCCTTTTGCTTTTGGATTTCTTGTAACATTATCAATAAATAAAGAACGTATTACAGACCATTTGCCACTTTGGAATAAACCTCCTGTAGAATGGCCAACAATGTCGATTCCCTGACCTATTATACAATCCTGGAATGTAATGCTGTCAATGTTTGACCCATTAATATCAACAGTACCGTCCCATCCCCAGGAAACAGAAACATGATCGAACATATAGCCCTGACCATCAGATATTCCAAGAGCATCTTTTCTGTAATCCCCGTTTTTTCCCATACGGAAACGGATATACCTTATGATAGTATTTCCTGATTGATCATTTAAAGCAATACCGTTGCCATAAATTGTAATTCCTTCTCCGGGTGCAGTCTGACCAGCAATTGTAATGTTCTTTTGTATTACAATTCTTGAGGTAATGTTAATTACTCCACCCACATCAAATACAACAATCCGGTTTGGCTGACTAACCGCATCGCGAAAAGATCCTTCCCCTGAGTCATTCAGATTGGTTACATGGTAAACTGTGCCACCACGGCCACCTGTGGTGTATTTTCCAAAACCTTCGGCACCAGGGAATGCAGGTGTCTGGGCATTTGTGTAAACACAAACGGCTATCAGTGCAGCTAATATAGTAAAAGCTCTATGAAATGAAATGTTATACATAATATGAAATAATTAAATTGTATGTTTTCAAAATAGGGTTAAAAATAGATTTTTTATTTGGAGAATGGAAATAGTGTGGAGTTTTTTTAAACATGGGTAAGACTCAAATTGTAATATTTCAATAACACAATTTAACAGGGATGATATTACTAAAATCCATTTTTCAAAACTCCTGAGTAATCAACAATATCATTAAGATAAGCAGCATATGATAGATTCTGATCCGAGGCATATAAAGTTCGTTTTAACGTCTTTTTGACCGTATTTCAGAATCTTCTAAAATAATATCACATGAAATACAGTCGACGATTCCTATACAAACGATTTACAATATTTTCATCTGTTTATAATTTATTTTTAATGGTCAGATGGAACATCCACGAAGCTTTTACCTGAGCGGATGATTTTCGCTTATAAT
>JAFGOZ010000175.1 GCA_016926235.1 Bacteroidales bacterium
ACAAAACAGCCGCGTTAGTGGCTGAATACTAATAACCCCCGGTGTCAACCGGGGGTAAGGATTGACCTCTCATCACTCATCACTCACTACTCACCGCTATCTTCTACACCATCCCTCGCTCCTTAAGCCATTTTCCAACCCGGTTATGCTTTACATGGTATTTGGATTCATATTTTTAATTTCATTCTATAAACCATGGTTCATTACCTAAATCGGCAAGAAGAAGATCATCTGATGCAATATCAACAATGAAGTCAATATCACTGTCATCATACTACTTCTGAGATTATTTACTTGATTTCGATTTGTTCTCGTATTAACTTTGCTGGTAATTGAATACAATTATGCTTTATACTGATCCATCCGTATTTGTTACCGAAAAGCGCTTTGAGAATTAATGCAAGTTTAATACAGCTGTTGAATATATCCGGACTGCGGGCGCTGGCCGGAAGGAACGATAAGGCTTTGGGATGGACGATTCCTTTTTTTCAGTGATATTCCGAATAATAGTATTCTCAGGCATAGTCAATAATCACACTGATCGATGTATACAAAAGCAATTGTCAGAAAGCCGGGTAAGAATTTTTCGCAGGGAATAACAACTGCCAGACTCGGAAACCCTGATTTCAAAAAAGCGCTCATGCAGCATGAAAAATACTGTAAAGCACTTATGAAATGCGGCGTTGAAATAATTTCGCTCGAAGCCGATGAAAGATACCCCGACGGATGCTTTGTTGAAGATACAGCAGTAGTTGCAGGAGGAATAGCCATAATTACAAGACCCGGAGCAACATCGCGGCAGGGAGAAGAGATTGTTATATCTCAGATACTCTCAGCCTGGAAAAAGATTGAAGCAATTCAACCTCCCGGTAACGTCGACGGAGGAGATATCCTGAAAAAGGATGATCACTTCTTTATTGGCATTTCCGGGAGAACCAACCATGAAGGAGCCAGCCAACTTAAGGAAATACTCTCAAAATACGGGTATTCTGCATCAGAAATTAAGGTTTCGACTGTGCCTCACCTGAAATCGGGTGCTGCCTATATAGGTAAGGATAAATTCCTTTCAATCGAAGAATTTGCAGAAAGATTTACCTATTCAAGTGTAATCAGAGTGGATAAAGACGAATCATATTCAGCCAACTGTCTTCTGGTAAATGACATTTTACTGATCCCTGAAGGATTTCCCGGAACAAAACGGAACCTGATTGCAGCGGGATATGAAATTATGGAGGTTGAAATGTCAGAATTCCGGAAAATGGATGGAGGTTTGACATGCCTGTCCCTATTGTTTTAAAATATCATACTGAACCACGTGCCAAATCAATGATATGCCAGAATTATACAAACAGGTCGCAGCTACGCAGCTTTTGGTAATGTGCGTAAGTTTGGAAAGAATGATATTCAAGTCAGATAAATCTTAGACGAAGCCCGCATTATATTTTTCTTGTCGGCCCGCCTTGTTTAGTCCGGGCCAAACACAAACCTGAGGTTCGAATGGAAATAAGCTCCCAGGATCCAGTCCTTGTATTTAGCAGGGATCTGAACCATTTCAATATCTTCCGGACTTTTACCCTCACTCTTCATCCGGGCGGCCAGATCCTCGAGGTCTTCAATGTATTCTTTCATTACACTGATCAATTCCTTTCCGCCAATATCGCCATGCCCGGGGACTACCTTATTTATTTCCATTAACTCCAATGAAGTCAGAATGGTTTTCAGATTCCTGAAATCACCATCAGCAAGGTAGGGATGACTTTTATTAAAAATCAGGTCTGCTGCAAAAATTATCTTTTCTTTCGGGAGGTACATTATCAAATCACTTCCGGAATGGCCTTTGCCTTTCTCTATAAGTCTTACTTTCCGGAGCTTCCCATCGAGCGACATCTCGTTTGAAAAAGTTATATCAGGCAGCCTGGTCTTTATTTTTGCATGGCTTACTGATAATTCCTCAAAATAAGGCCTCATTAGTAATATTTCCTGAAAATCAATTGACCCGGTATCCCCTTTAAAGGCTTTGTACAAGGAATCAAAATATTCATACCGGATTTTTGCATATTCCTTTTCTGCAGCCAGTTCCTTCGGTTCTTCCTGTTTTATAAGTTGGGCAGTAATTATTGTTGATACTATCTTCACTTCAGTATCAAATGATTGATTTCCCCTGATATGGTCATTATGGTAATGGCTGTTGATAACATAATCAATAGGAGACAATTTCAGATGTTTCACTGTTTCAATCAGTTCTTCGGCCGCATCAGGTGATAGAAAGGAATCGAATATAATGGTAGATTCCCCATTATCGACTATTCCGGCGTTGCAGATTGCCCTGCCACCGATTTTATGGATACAGGCATAAACGCCTTTGTCCAGCTTTTTAAGTTCGAAATTTGTCGTATTAATATCCTTCTCCGGGTTCCGGGTACATCCGATCAGGATAGAAACAATTACTAAAGAAAGGAATCTGGTTTTCATTGTTGAATGGATTTTGTCAGCCGATGATCAACAAGATGTTTATCTTATAAATATAGGTAATTTACAGTCTCGGATCTTGATTTAGAACCTTTTAAATCTTATTTTTGGGTTGGAGAACGGATAAAATATAAAAGCTAAGAAAGATTGACCTGCACATATACCACTATGAAAATAGTTATTTATATAATTGCCTTTGTATTTATTTGGATTTTACCATCTGCCTGCAAGAATGAAAGGATTAATTCACCCGGTTCGCATGAAAAATACAAGGATTTAAAAGAGAATTTTAAACATCCTGAATCAGTTTCCGGTGTCAACTGCTGGTGGTGGTGGTTGAATGGAAATGTAAACAAAGCTGCAATCGCTAAAGACCTGGAAGCCATGAAGTCCAGAAATTTTCAGGGAGCGATGGTTTTTGATGCCGGAGGGCATAATCAAAGGGGGAACAGGGATATTCCCGCAGGCCCTCTGTTTGGTTCGGATGAATGGAACGAACTGTTTCTTTTTGCGCTTGATAAAGCCAAAAGTCTGGGACTGGAGATAGGATTTAATATTCAAAGCGGTTGGAATTTAGGTGGACCCCGGGTAACACCACAATACGCGGCCAAACAGATTACATATTCAGAAACAAAAATTACAGGCGATAAAAATGTTTCGGTAAAATTAGAATTGCCCGCCATCAGAAAAGATTTTTATAAAGATATCGTGGTGCTTGCCATTCCCGTAAATAATGACCAGAAAACCAATGATTTTATTACCGATTTGGATTTAAAACTGAGTTACCACGAGGTGGGTGGCTCCGCTCCAGACACCCGATTTTTATTGACGAATTCCCCCCAGGATAACACAAGGCCTCAAAATAAACCCCGACATATTGTAAAAAAGGAGGATATAATAAATTTAACCTCTCAGATGAATGAAAAAGGAGTTGTGACCTGGGAGGCACCAGCGGGAGATTGGAGCGTTTTAAGAATCGGTTATACCTGCACCAATTCTCATGTTTCCACCTCAAGCGGC
>JAFGOZ010000176.1 GCA_016926235.1 Bacteroidales bacterium
AATGAACTTTTAGGAGCTAAAGACCGAGTGGGAAAGTTCGGTGGTTCATATGAGAATCGTACCCGATTTCTCAGGGAAGTTTTAAAAGAAATCAAGAGAGTTATCCCAGAATTAATTCTGGCTGTAAGAATGAATGCCTCGGATATGTTAAATTCTAAAAATTCTTGGGGAACAGATTTCAATGATAATCAAGGAATATATTTTGATTTATCAGAATCCAGAAGATTAACGAAAGAGTTAGTCCAGATTGGAGTAGAATTAATCAATGTCACTGCCGGAACTCCGTACATGAATCCCTATGTTACACGTCCATTTAACATACCAGTCCTTTATGGAACCAAGCAACCCGAGCATCCTTTAAAAGGAGTTGAGCGATTGATTCTATTTGCTGAAGAAATACAAAAAAATATTCCTTCTATTCCGGTTATAGGAAGCGGATATACCTGGTTAGGGGAATTTGCTCCCATGGTAGCTTCAGCGAATATAAGAGATGGAAATCAGTCTATAGCAGGTTTCGGAAGGCAGGCTTTTGCCTATCCGGATTTTGCCAAAGATATTTTAAGTAAAGGTAAAATGGATCATAAAAAATGTTGTATTACTTGCAGCCGATGTTCTCAATTAATGATTTACGATACTTCTACAGGTTGTGTTATTAGGGATAAAGATATTTATGAACCCATATTCCAAAAAGCCAGAAGCAAGCATCAATAAAATGATTATATAATGTTAAAGCAAACATTAATTTTGTAGAGGGAGTGATTTTTATTTTTATTCAAAAGTTTGATGATATTAAAGGGGAATATTTTCCTTCAGGAAGATTAACGAAAGTATTAGTAGGACCGGAAAGTAAAATAAAAGCAAAAAATTTTGTCATGGGTACAGTCAAAATTGATCCCTATGGTTCAATTCCAAAACACCAACACCCAATGAAGAGATTTATATCATTTTAAAAGGGATGGGAATGTTGAAAATAGGAGAAGAGCAAGAAGAAGTGCAGGGTAAAAGCGTGGTATATATTCCCTCTAATCAAGAACATTATCTGGAAAATAATAATAATGAAATCCTTGAAATGATTTTTGTATATTCACCTGCTACAATTGTTGATCATTGGGGAAAAGAAAGAGCGGAATATAGAGAAATTAAATGAATGGGTGGGTTACATTCTATATTTAACAAACTTTTGTATGATCTGCGAAGAAATCTTCAATGGATTTTAATAATAAAAGTGATTTTGGCAAAATGCGGAGGATAAATAATGATTTCCAAAAAAGTTGCAGCAATTACCGGTGGGTCTAGAGGTATTGGTTTTGGAATTGCCAGGAGAATGGCTAAAGAAGGTTGTGCTTTAGCTATTATGTCTCGTTCCCCTGAAGAAAAAATCCAGGATAATCTTAGTGAATTACAATTGATTGGTTCCCCTGTAGTTTATTATTCAGGTAATTTAAATAATGCCAATTCCAGAGAAACATTCTGTAAGATGATATTAAAAAATTTTGGGCGAATTGATTTTTTAGTGAACAATGCTGGTGTAGCACCCAAAGAAAGAAAAGATATTCTTGAGATGAGTGAAAGTAGTTATGATTTTGTAATGGATATCAACTTAAAAGGAACATTCTTCTTAACCCAGCTTGTAGCGAATATTATGATTAAGAAATTAAAAGAAGGATTAAAAAATCATCCCAAAATCATCAATATTTCATCTAATTCTGCCTATACTGCTTCTGTAAATCGGGGTGAATATTGTATTTCAAAAGCAGGAATTAGCATGATAACCAGTTTATTTGCTATTCGTTTAGCTGAGTGGGGAATTAATGTCTATGAAATAAGACCAGGAATTATCCAAACAGATATGACAGCTGTGGTAAGAGAAAAATATGAAAAAATGATTAAGGAAGGTCTAACGCCAATTAAACGTTGGGGTTATCCGGAGGATGTAGCCAAAGCTGTCAGGGCAGTCTGTTCAGGTGATTTTGATTTTTCAACAGGTGAGATTATTAATATTGATGGTGGCTTTCATTTGAGGGCCTTATAATGGTAGAACATATTGCAACTATTCAAAATATTAAAATTAAAGTTGTATCACTAAATACTGTCATCATTGGTTCAGGTGCAGCTGGTTTAAACGCTGCAGATCGATTGTTATCTTTTGGTCAACCAGATATTGCAATCATTACGGAAGGTCTTAAAGAAGGTACCTCTCGTAATACTGGTTCCGATAAACAGACTTATTATAAATTAAATCTGTTTGGCGACCAGGAGGATTCGATTGAAGAAGTAGCAAAAAACCTCTTTCAGGGAGGAGGCATGGATGGAGATATTGCCCTAGTCGAAGCAGCTTTATCTCCCTGGTGTTTTCTGCATTTAGTTGATATCGGTGTTCCTTTTCCACATAACCAATATGGTGAATTTATCGGATATAAAACAGACTATGACCCACGGCAACGGGCAACTTCAGCCGGTGCCTTGACTTCGAGATTAATGACAGAGCAACTGGAAAGACAGATAATCAGCAAAGGGATCAAGATTTATGATGGTTATCAGGTAATTACACTTCTTACGGATATCAAAAAGACCCGAGTAATAGGTTGTATGGCTTTGAATTTAGAAGAATTGTCAAACCCTGATCAACGTTTGGTTCTTTTTAATTGCCAGAATATTGTTTATGCTGTCGGTGGGCCGGCAGGCATTTACCTGAATTCCGTTTACCCGGAAAATCAGAACGGTGCAACAGGTATTGCCCTTGAAGCAGGGGCAATGGGTAAAAACCTGACCGAATCCCAATATGGTATTGCCTCCACTAAATTTCGCTGGAATTTATCAGGTAGTTATCAGCAGGTTTTGCCTCGCTATGTTTCTACTGACCAAAAGGGAAGGGACGAAATTGAATTTTTAGATCCTTATTTTGGCTCTACTGGTAAGATGCTTGATGCCATTTTTTTAAAAGGATATCAATGGCCATTTGATCCGGGTAAAATTGAAAATGATGGTTCTTCTTTGATTGACCTTTTAGTTTATTATGAGATGGTGGTCAAGGGACGGCGGGTATGGCTTGATTATCAACATAACCCTTCAAAAGCAGAAAAAGAGGCAGGAAAAATAGATTTTAGTCTCTTGAGTAAAGAAACTTTTTTATATCTAAAAAAGTCTGGGGCATTATTGGGAAATCCGATTGGGCGTTTAAGAATCATGAATCAGCCTGCTATTGATTTATATCATGACCATGGAATCGATCTATCAAAAGAGTATCTTGAAATAGCAGTTTGTGCCCAACATAATAACGGTGGATTGCATGGAAATATTTGGTGGGAAAGCAATCTAAGCCATTTTTTTCCAGTTGGGGAAGTGAACGGTAGTCATGGCGTGCATCGTCCCGGGGGAAGTGCTCTCAATGCTGGTCAAGTTGGAAGCTTGCGAGCTGCACAATTTATTGCTCATCGTTATGATGAAGAGCCCTTAACCCAGGATGATTTTGTATTACAATCTAAGGAACAAGTTGTAGCAAAAATAAATACGATACAAAAATTATTAACTAATCTGAATAAAAAGAGTAATACTATTACTTTTCGGGATAAAGCACGAAAAATGATGAGCAAATATGGTGCCCACATTCGTTCATTAAAAGGCATAGAGGAAGCATTAAAAGAAATAAGACAACATTTGGAATGTTTCCCGGAAAATAATACTATCAATTCAGCACAAGATTTAGGTGTAGTTTTTAAAAATTATGATTTATTGATTACTCAATTTTGTTACTTAAGGGCTATCAAGAATTATTTAGAAAACGGCGGACAAAGTCGTGGCTCCTATTTAGTCTATAACAAAAATGGTCAATTACCTCAATTAAATTTACCTGATATGTTTCGTTTTCAACTGGATAATGGGAAATTAGATAATTGCATCCAGAGGATTCATTATCACGAAGGGAAATGTTATTTCTACTGGGATAAGGTCAAACCGATACCAAAAAGAAAAGATTGGTTTGAATGCGTATGGAAGGATTATAGAGAGGATAGAGTAATCAAAGAGGATAAATTTCCTGTTTCTTTCCAATACCAGGATAAACTCAATTCGGTTCATTGACAAAGAATCAAATACTTAATATCATAATAGTAAATAGTACAATTTTTAGTAGGTTTATAATTGAATTTAAAGTTTACTTCTATCCCTAATATTGCTGCTTGTTACACATGTAATGAGATGTGTTCTATCTAAGGTCAAAAGTCATTTCGGATTATTGTTTTTTATCATTAATATATTTAACTTTCGTACTAAAAACACCAGTTCAATAATGAAGTGCAACGCTTGAGGTAGCAGAAAGGAATATGCTACCATCAAGGACATGAAAAAATACAATCAGTTAAGCCAAAAAGAACGAGATCTAATTGACGTATTCAGCCGAAAAGGAGAAAGCTGCGCTGCCATAGGGAAAAAGCTGAAACGAGACAAAAGCACGATTACCCGGGAACTGAAGCGCAACAGTTCCTCT
>JAFGOZ010000177.1 GCA_016926235.1 Bacteroidales bacterium
AATAGGCTTGTCAGGCTTTTTGCAGTGCCCTCGCTGAGGACAACCTGACAAAAACCTTAAGTGGTTTATTGGCCCGAGGGCCCTCCCACTAGAACACAAAAGAAAAAATAAAAATAGGCATGAAACATGAAACCAGTATGAGAGTTTGGCAAAAAGCCCGCCATCCCGAGTACTCGGGAACGCCTACTAAATCATACCGCCGACCGTTAGGGGTAATTTGATTTCATGAAATACAAGATTTCCATAATTTGCTTTTTAATATTAATATCATGCAATAATAATGAGAAGGTTAATTCAATATTTGGCAAATGGTATGGAATTTCTGATTTAGGGTATACTGAATTGAAGATTAAGTGTGAAGAAATTCTAATTTATTCTCATTTAATGCAAGAAAGTTCCCCAATTAGCTATTCAATAAATGGAGATTCTATGTATTACTTTAATTATGGCTATTCAGTTGGTTTTACACTCTTAAACGACACTTCTTTAGTATTGGGCACATATGACCAAATTGACACAGTGTATAAATTAGAAGAATCTGTAGTTACATTTGATGAAATTATTCCAGATGATACAACAGCATATAATGAGTTTATTACCGCTTTTGGCCAACGTGCTCATAATTGTTACCAAATATATGGAAAGCTCAATGTGCTTGAAATTGATACTGCTACTTATAATATTTTAGAAGAGGAACTTATCCCAATAAATAAATAAATAAATAAATAAATAAATAACAACTACGCCTAACATGCGGTATAATTAATATGCTTTGTCACGGTTTTTGCAATGTGTTCCATTGAAGAGAATTAATAAAACAATATATAACTCAGAAACAATAAAAGACAGTAATACGTAAACCAAATCCACAACGGTAATCGGTATGAAAGGAAGGTTGCAATCTGACAAGCACTTGCAAAAACACGTGCCATAACGGCTTGAAAGCCGTTAACGGCTACTAATCATACCGCTGACCCTTAGGCGACATTCTTGGGCATCTTTATAGAAGTAAGGGAAGCACGAAATTGGAAGGAGGTAAACATCATGGTGAATCTAAATGCTATTTCTGAAACTGCCTTGTTAACACTTAAAGCACGAGTAATTGAAGCGGAAAAGAAATCGCAAATAATTCACGATGCCAAGGGTCGTGATATCCTAAATAAAATAAGTTCACAGGTATCAACCGAGACCCAGAGACGAGTTCTAAACAAAAAACTGCCATCCACTCTTACAAGTTATCTTGCATTGAGGGCAAGAAAATATGACTCTTACACAAAAACATTCATAAAAGAGAACCCAAAAGGATTAGTAGTAAGTCTTGGATGCGGCTTCGATACGAGGTATTGGAGGGTTTCAAACAAACCTTGGAATTATGTTGAAATTGATCTTCCGGAAGTAATAGAAGCGAAAAAAGAAGTCTTGGGAGATATTGTGGAATATGAAATGATCGGATGTTCTGTATTAGATATGGATTGGATAGAACAAATTGCTTCAAAGCAAAAAGAAAGGAATCTGTTTCTCGCTGAGGGATTGTTCATGTACCTGCTAGAAAAAGAGGTTGTTCGGCTCTTTAAGAGACTTGCCAAGACTTTTTCTAAATCGCAGATCGTATTTGAGATAGTCAATAAGAAATACACAAAGGGATTCTGGAAGAAAGTTGTCGAATCCAAGATGAGGCGTGTTTCAGGAACTGAAGCTGGTGCTTCGTATAACTTTGGTATAAAGGATGCGAAGGATATTGAATCTTATGCAAGAAACATAAAAGTAATTGAAGAATGGTCATACTTTGAAGATCCTGATATCCGGCCCAGATTTCAACGATTGTTCCGGCATTTCAAATCATTTTCAAGAACACAATGGACAATAAGAGCTAGAATTGGTTAACATAACAAAAGAAAGATGTCTAAGAACGCTTCGCATTGCTTGCCCTTCGGGTTGCCTAACAGCGGACATACGGCTACGCTTCGCTCCGCCCAAATGCTCGGCTTCGCCTCGCACTTCGTATGTCCGCGTCCGTTAGCGCTTATAATCAGAAACCCGACTAATAGATAGATTATTTTGATTGAGAAAATTTTTAAACTGTTAATGATTCTTGATTCGCACAAAGAATTCGTTATATGCCCACTAAATCATGACACTTATCGCAATTAGATAAAAGAAAGAACAATACTTCATACATTTGATATAGTTTTGACTTAAATTAATAAAAATGACACAGAAAATCATTGTTCTAACTTACTTGTTAATGATTAGTCTCACAGGCTACTCACAAAATTATTCAAATCAACCGCTTCGAATTGATAAATATGAAACTGTAAATGGGGAAAAACTTGGCATTCACTCAAGAATCTTGAATCAAGACAAAGAAATCTTTATTGGATTACCTAAAAACTTCAATGATTCAACTGATTATCCAATGATACTAGTTTTGGAGGGAGAAGTAGTTTTTGAAACATTTGCACCTTTAACAAGATTAATGGCCGAGATTGATGAAATTCCAGAATGTGTAGTTGTGGGAATTCCTTTTTATAATAAACACTTGGAATATGCTCCAAAAATTTCTGCACACCCAGAAAGTGGTAATGCAGACAAAATGTTAGAATTCTATCGGATTGAATTATTTCCTTTATTAGACTCACTATATAATTGTGGCAAGGACAGGTTAATATGGTCTCATTCCGCACTTGGAGGAATTTTTTGTACATATGTTTTATTGGGATCAGATAGACAATTTAATGGAATTTTATCATCAAGTCCAAGTTTAAAATGGATGCCTGATTATGTAGATAAAGAAAATGCATTTGAAAAATTGAGTAAAAAGGATAAAGTATTCTATTATTTGACATTTGGCAGCAATGAAGGTGATTCATATATGGGGGATATGTATGATAAAGTGAAAAAATTCAAAGAAAGATTGGAAAATGAGGCTCCTGACAATTTGATTTGGAAATATCAATTAAATGAAAATAATACTCATTTCACAAATGCCATAGAAACATATTCCGATGGATTAATATTATACTTTAATGAGATGAAATAAATTACAAGCGCTAACACACAATATAGCAAATGGCGGTGAAAGTAGTAAATTCGGGCATTGTAGCCCGCTTCGGGCTTTTATCTCGGGGGATAGGAACGCGTTCCGCAAACCGCTTCTTGCCATATTGTAAAACGTCATGCACAATGTAAAGAACAGCATTTGACTCAAAATTGTTATCTTTGAAAAAAGGACAGAGATGAACATCCAATCAGAAAAGTTGAAG